>NZ_JBFODA010000057.1:0-80201 GCF_040908055.1 Aeromonas sp. R7-4 | reverse complement strand
TTTGAACCGACGACCTTCGGGTTATGAGCCCGACGAGCTACCGAGCTGCTCCACCCCGCGTCCGAATTGTATTGCCACCACAAGAGACAGAGCAGTGGTCCCTTGCTGTCTTCGTCTCCACCGCCAGGGTTTGCCTTGCCATGAACACAAATAAGTTGGTTGCGGGGGCCGGATTTGAACCGACGACCTTCGGGTTATGAGCCCGACGAGCTACCGAGCTGCTCCACCCCGCGTCCGAATTGTACTGCCACCACAAGAGGCAGAGCAGATGCCCCTTGCTGTCTTTGTCTCCACCGCCAGGCGTTTGCCTTGCCATGGACACAAATAAGTTGGTTGCGGGGGCCGGATTTGAACCGACGACCTTCGGGTTATGAGCCCGACGAGCTACCGAGCTGCTCCACCCCGCGTCCGAGGTCGCCCATAATAGGCGCCAACGTTGAGATTGCAAGTAATTATCCTAAAAAAAGTTTATTCGAGGATTAAACCGTCACATGCTGTTTTCTTTTGCAACAGATCGCAGTTTTTTCAGGCAGCCCGACATTTTCCGGGCCTCAGTACCCTCCCCTCCACGCTCCCTGTCTGGCGCCTCTTTGCCATAAAAAAAGCCCGCACCCCGGGGGGGCGGGCCGCGCGACGGCACCGGGCTCAGGCCAGCTGGTGCAGCACGCTGGTCGCCGCAATCTGGGCGATGATGAGACCGCACAGGGTCACGGAGAGCACCACGGGGGCCGTCTCCTGCTGGCGGTAAAGGGGGCTGAACCAGAGCAGCAGGGCGGCCACCAGCAGGCCGGCCTGGGTCAGGACCCCGGGGATCAGGGCGTCGAGCCCCTCGCCGCTCCCCTGCCAGCCCACCAGCACCGCCAGCCAGATGAGGCTCAGCATGGCCGCCACCAGCCCAGCCAGGGGCAGCAGCAGGTTGAAGGCCTGCAGGCGATGGCGGGCCCGCAGCAGCATCAGGTGGGCAAAGGCCGATCCCAGCAGCACCATCTGCAACAGGCCGCCGAGCCAGCCCTGGATCTGCAGCAGGCCCGCCCCATAGAGGGCGAGCGGCAGGGCGGGCAGCCACAGCAGGCTGGCGGGGATGGCGCGCTTGCCCTCCAGGCGGGACTGAGCCAGGGAGAGCACGACGCCGAGGATCAGGGCGGCGCCTCCGCTCCAGATCAGCCAGCCCTCGATGCCTGCTTCGATCGCCAGCATCAGGGAGAGCCCGGTGATCACCCAGACCGAGAAGATCTGGGTGGTGATCCGCGAACGCTGGCCCGGGCAGAGATCGCCGCGCCACAGGACGAGGCCGACGGCGATCAGGGCCCCCAGGGCCATCAGACCGGTCAGGGGAAAGAGCCAAAAAGGAAGTTGGACGAACATAGGGTCTCCGGCAACAGTGTGAGTCCGGGCGCCGGCGCGCCCGTCACAGGACAAGGAATGACAAGAGGCGGGGAGTATAGCCAAACTCCTCCCCGTTCCCAACGCCGCGGGTTCAGCTTTGCCCGCGGGCCAGGGCGACCACCCGGGCGAACATCTGCCTGAGCACGGGGGGGATGTGCTCACTGCCGAGGCGCTCCGCCTCCTCCACCACCGCCAGGGCCATGCCGGGCTTGCTGCGGTGGTGGATCGCCTTGGCGATGATGCGTCCGGCGTTCAGGGTGGAGCGGCCCCCCACCCCGGCCTCGCGCCGAAACACCCCCTCGAACCCGTTGTGATAGAGGTAGTGCTCTATGTCCGCCGCCGGCAGCTGGGTCAGTCGGTCCCGTTCGCGCTCCCCCTTGAGCAGGGAGCGGGCGGAGCTCGCATACTTGGCACCGGCCTCGTCACCGTCGGTGAGCAGGTGCCACTCTATGCCAAAGTCCCGGGCCACCTTGATGAGGGGGGCCTGACCGCACTGGGCGAACTCGATGATCCGCACCCCTTCCGCCCGCAGGCTGTAGCCGCAGATCTGGGCGAGCTCGGAGAGCAGCCAGATCTCGGTCTCCCCCTCCACCAGCAGCCAGCAGCGGGCGAACATCGACATGGGCCTGTTGATGCGCACGTGGAAGGCTATCTTGCGCAGATCGTCGCTGCTGTAGCGCTCCCCTCCCAACTGGTGGCAGAGGATGTCCTGCTGGCGACGCACCAGGCGGCGCACCTGATTGAGCGGCAGGGAGGAGAGCAGGTCCCCCGAATTGGTGGTGAGCAGCTTCTGGCCGGGCAACTGCTCCAGCAGGCCCCAGGCCAGGGCCAGCATGGTGGGATGCAGCCGGCTCTCTGGGTCCTCCAGCATCAGTATGGGCCTGGCCCCCTCCTCCAGCTCCCGGTTGCCCCGGGCGTGGAGCAGCATGGCCGCCATGCCCGCCATGGCCAGTTGCAGCGCCCGGTTGTCCGCATTGCGCAGCAGCACCTGCAGGTTGCCGGGGTTGCGCAGGGTCATGGGGCGGTTGACGATCTCCCGCTGGCTGCGGGGCTTGTGCTTGATGGGGGCCAGGGCGCTGAAGTAGTGCTCCATCAGCTGTTGCACCGCCTGCAGCGCCTCCTTGAGCTCGGGCTCGCCGATGCGCTGGGGCTCGTCGGTGAGCTTGCCGGCCAGCTCCCCCAGCCGCTGCTCGCAGAGATCCCCCCAGGGCAGCCGCTCGATGCCGTCCCGGGCGGTACGGGCGTCCCGCAGCCGGAACACCGGGTTCATGGTGATGAGCAGGCGCACCAGCGCCTCGTTGTTGTCGATGGCCAGGCTCTTGCCGATGCCGTCGAGAAAGTCGTGGGTGGTCAGCACTGTGCCATCGTCCTGCAGCTCGGCGCTGGCGCGGTAGTGCACCCGGTGGAACTTGTCCTTGTGGGGGATCCAGGCTGCCCCGAGGCGGGCCAGACGACGGGAGTGCTGGCACATCTGGGGGCGGTACTCGCTGAAGGTGAGCACCAGTTGCAAGTTGCGCGAGGGTTCGAGCTCGGGATCTTCGGGCCGATGGAAATCATCCAGGCCAAATTGATAGGGCTCGGCGTCCCCCAGCAGGCACCAGAGGGCGCGCAGCAGACTGGACTTGCCCCAGGCGTTTTCGCCGATGAGCACTGTGGTGTTGTCCAGCCCGAGCGAGAGGCGATTTATTCCGCGAAAACCTTTGACTTCAATGCGTTCCAGAAACATGCGGCCATATCCAGTCCATCCTGATGGCGCAATAGTGGCAAAGTTGCCGGAAAAATCCTACCGGGTTGCGGCGTTTTCAGCGGGAACTGTGAGGAACGAGAGGTTCGGGCGGTGTGGGCAGGCTGGCGCGATCCTGGGGGGCATTCCAGTGGCTGAACCAGAGATGGCGGGTGCGGGTCTGACGTTTGCGATGATTCAATGGGCATTCCTTTCAATGGACAAGAGACAGAGGGTACACCTCTTTTGCCCAGAGTCTCAGCGTTATCTGTGACAGGAGAATGACAGCTGGGCGCGCCACTGGCCCGGGCTCAGGCCGAAGGCCTCCCGGAAACGGTTGCCGAAGTGGGCCTGGGAGGAGAAGCCGCACTGGGCGGCGATGCTGGCCAGGGGCTCGCTTCCCGCCAGCAACTGCTTGGCCCGCTTGAGCCGCAGCCCCAGCAGATAGCGGTGGGGCGGGCAGCCCAGGCTTTGGCCGAACATCCGGGCGAAGTGGTATTCGCTCAAGCCCGCCTCCCGGGCGAGCTCCCCCAGGGTCACCGGCTCGGCCAGATGCGCCATCAGATACTCCTGCACCCGGCGCACCACGGCGGGCGCGAGACCACCCCGTACCTCGGGCAGGGTCGGGGCCTCCCGGGTGTGGTGGCGATAGGCGTGCAACATCAGCATCCAGGCGCCGTGGGAGAGCGCCATGCGATCGATGCCGTGCTGCCAGTCCAGCTGCATCAGCTGCCCCTGCACCAGGGCCGCCGCCTGGGGATCCTCGATAAAGGTCTTGTCTTCCAGTTGCAGGTGGCGCCCCTCCTTGTCGCACACCTGCTCGGCGATGCGGGTGAAGTGGGCCGGGGTGAAGTAGAGGTGGAAGAAGCGAAACTCCTCGCGCACCAGCCACTCGGATCTGTGGTGATCCGGCATGATGCACACCTTGCCGGCGCCGCCGTGGCCGCCGGGCCCGTCCAGGCGCTCGGTCTGCTCACCCCCCTGCAGGTAGACGCTGATGGTGTGATGACCCGGCTTGTGATAGCGAGTCTGATCGTAGCGGTTGCGCCAGCTCGCCACCCCGAGCCCGGGCTCCAGCCAGCAGGAGTCCTCCAGCCTGGCCCCGGTGCTGACCAGGGCATCAAAGACCCCCGCCTGTCGTCTCTGCTGCACCTGTCTGCCTCATCCTTGGTTCCCGTGCCGTCATCTTATCGCGGCTGCTCGCCGAGCGCTGCTGCCCGCCATAAAAAACCGCAAGATGGTGCAAGCCAGGGCGGGCCATCAGGCCCATGCTGATCCCCATGTCACTCCCCTTCTCATCGGATCCGCTTATGAACCTGTTGCTGTATGTCTCCACCGTCCTCATCTGGGGTAGCACCTGGATCGCCATCGCCTGGCAACTCGGCCCCATTCCCATCGAGGTCTCGGTGCTGTACCGCTTCGCCCTGGCGGCGCTGGCACTCTTCGCCCTGCTCACGGTGAGCGGCAAGTTTCCGCGCCTGCCCTGGGCGGGACAGCGCTACGCGGCCCTGCTCGGCGCGTTGCTCTTTTCCACCAACTTCCTCTGCTTCTACCACGCCACCCTCTATATCCCGAGCGGCCTGTCGGCGGTGATCTTCGCCAGCGCCAGCATCTTCAACGGCCTCAACCTCTGGCTGTTCGAGGGCAAGCGGCCCACCCTGCGTTGGCTGCAAGGGTCGCTGCTGGGGCTCTTTGGCACCCTGCTGCTGTTCTGGCCTGTGCTGGCGGATGCGCAACTGGGTGCAAACGGCTGGAAGGGCTTGCTGTTTGCCTGCGGCGGCACCCTCTGCTTCTCCCTGGGCAACCTGGTCTCGGCCCGGGGCCAGCGCCAGGGCTATCAGGTGCTGCAGATGGTGCCCTGGGGCATGGTGTACGGGGTCGCGCTGCTGCTGGGCTGGGTCACGGTACTCGGCCAGTCCCTGACCCTGCCCACCGACCCGCGCTACCTCGCGTCCATGGTCTATCTGGCCATCTTCGGCTCCGTCATCGCCTTCACCGCCTACCTCACCCTGGTGGGACGCATCGGCGCCAGCAAGGCGGCCTACGCCACCGTGCTCTTCCCCCTGGTGGCCCTCACCCTCTCCACCTTCTATGAGGGCTTCGTCTGGCAGACGGTCTCCATCGTCGGCGTGGTGGTGAGCCTCATCGGCAACCTGGTGATCTTCGCGCCCCCCGTCAAGGCGTGGCGCTGGCCGTTATCGAGGGCTGCAAACGGGACTTGCCCCTGATGCCACCAGCCCCTAAGGTAACGGCTTCCAACAGACGAGAACGGGAAGACGCATGTTACTGGAAGGGCTGGAGACACTCTGCCTGCTGGCGAGCGAGGGCACCATGGCCAAGGTCGCGAGCCGCCTCTATATCAGCCAGTCGGCGGTGAGCAAGCGCATCGCCCAGCTGGAGCAGCGCCTCGGCAAGAAGCTCATCGAGCCCGATGGCCGCCATACCCGCCTCACCCCCCAGGCCCGGGAGCTGCTCGCCCGGGTGGCCCCGAGCCTGGCCGAGATGAAGGGGGTGCTGGCGGACAGCCAGATCCTCACCGACCATACCCCCTTGCCCGTCGCCTGCTCGGAGACCCTTCTGGCGGGCTACCTCGCCCGCTTTATGCACGACTACCTGCAGCAGGATCCTCACATCGCGCTCTCCACCCACCACACCCCTGTCATCCTGGCCCGGGTCCGCGGCGGGGACGCCCTGCTCGGCATCTGCGCCGGTCGGCTGCCGCCGGGCCACGGCCTGTGCGCCGAGCGGCTGCTGGAGGAGCCCTTCTACCTGGTGGGCGATGATCAGGGGGAGGCCACGCCTGGGGATCAGGAGGAGGAGCGCAGGATACTGACCATGGATCTGGAGAACCCCTCCAACCGCTACCTGCGCGAGCCCCTGGCCGCCCTCGGGCTCACCCCCGCCATGGAGCTCGACTCCTACCTGGCGCTGATCGAGCTGGCCAAGGCGGGGATCGGGCCCGTGCTGCTGCCCGCCGGCCTGCTGGCCCTGGTGGGCGAGCAGGGCAAGAGAGCCCGTCCCCTGCCAGGGCTGGGCCGCCCGCTCCACCTGGTCTATCGCCCGAACAGCCTCAAGCGCGATCGCATTGCCCGCCTGGTGCAGGCCCTGCAAGCCCATTTCCGGCACCTGAGTTCCCAGGGCTGAAAACAGAAGGGCCCGATCCAGGGGATCGGGCCCTCGCCATCTTTGGTGCCAGGATCAGCCCAGCCAGGCAAAGAGTTCGGGGTACTGGCTCCACACCAGCTTGGCGGACATCAGCAGGGAGACGGTCACCAGCAGCGGCTTGATGAGCTTCACCCCTTTCTTGAGCACCAGCTTGGAGCCCATGCGTGCCCCGATGAACTGCCCCAGCGCCATGCACAGGCCCACGCTCCACACCACCTTGCCCCCCAGGGTGAAGAACAGCAGAGAGGCGATGTTGGAGGTGAAGTTCAGCAACTTGGTGTGGGCGGTGGCCCTGGCCATGCCAAAGCCCGCCAGGGCCACGAAGCCGATGGCAAAAAACGACCCCGTGCCCGGCCCGAAGAAGCCGTCATAGAAGCCCACACCCCCGCCCACCAGCAGGGCGAACGCCATGGGGGTGAGGCGGCGCTGGCTCTCCGCATCGCTCACCCTGGGGGAGAAGTAGAAGTAGCAGGCGAAGGCCATCAGCAGGAAGGGCAGCAGCCGCTCCAGAATGGCGGCGTCTATGGTCTGCACCGCCAGTGTGCCGATGGCCGCCCCGATGAAGGTGCAGATGACGGCGGGCCAGATGATGGCCCACTCCAGGAGCCCCTTGCGGGCATAGAACCAGGTGGCGGAGAAGGAGCCGAAACTGCTCTGCAGCTTGTTGGTGCCGAGCACCAGGGCCGGCGGCATGCCGGTAGCCAGCAGGGCCGGCACCGTCAAGAGCCCCCCGCCCCCGGCGATGGCGTCGATAAAGCCGGCGATGAGGGCCACCCCGAACAGGGCGACCAGGGTGAACAGTTCCAGTTCCATCCATAGACCTCGTGTGATTGGCGGCTCCCGGTGCTGCCTGGAGCCTGAATGAGTCAGCAGGACGCTATCCTAGCGGCCACGGGCACATGAGGCCAACGAAACAGTGGCAGCCAATCGATTCCTTATTTTCATCAATCAAGCGCAAGAGACGGCCTGCTCCTTGATGGCCTCGAGCCCTTGCAGCAGCGGCGTCTCGTCATCCCCCGGCGCCCGACTCACCCGGCCCGCCATATAGCGGCGGCTGAAGCGGATTAATCCAGAGCGCGGCTCTGGTCTTTGATGGCCGCCAACCCCTGCAACAGGGGCGCTTCATCCTCGCCCGGCGCCCGGCTTACCCGGCCCGCCATATAGCGGCGGCTAAAGAGATTGAACCAGAGCTGCAATGCCTGGCCCGCCTGCAGCTCCCCGGCCACCTCCAGCACGCAGGCGGCCACCTCGGCGGTGCACAGGTGCTCGTCGCTGTGGGCGACCCGCATGCCATAGGTGGAGAGCGCATCGGGCTTGATGGCGAGCACCGGAAAGCCGTCCAGATAGGGGCTCTTGTTGAACATCTTGCGCGCCTCGGGCCAGGTGCCATCCAGCAGGATGAAAAGCGGCTTCTTGCCCGGCGCCAGCGCCACCTCGCCGGTCAGACGGGCGGGCGCCTTCTCGCTGGCGGGAAACACCACGTAGGGCTGCCAGGCGGGATCCGCCAGCAGGGCCAGCAGCTCGGGATGGGGCTGGGTCCGCGACCAGAGAAAGGCCCAGGTGGAATCCGGCAGCACGTCGGCGATGAGGCGCCCGGTGTTGGAGGGCTTCATGGGCTCGCTGTCATACATCAAGAGGCAAAAGCCCGCCTCGGCCTTGAGCGCGGGGCGCCAGTCACAGGCACACCAGTCGTGGCGCAGCTGGCAGGCGTCGCAGCGCGGCACGCTGCCACCACGGGCGAGAAAGGGCCTGGTCGAGACGCTCTTGCGCCACAGGCGCAGGCGATTGACGGCGTGATCGGGAATGGGCTTCATGGGGCGCGGCTCTGGGGATGCACTCGGCGGGAGAAAAGGGGGGCAGATTGTAGCGGGGGGCGCAGCCTGCGGCAAGGCGCGCAACCATCGGCTGACCAAGGGATATGACAGAGGGGCCCTTGGGCCCCTCAGGTTGCACGGCTGCGTCGGCGTCAGAGCGCCTTGCGCAGGATCCGCTCCAGGTAGTCGGCGAAGTTGTGGCCGTGATGCTCCAGCAGTTTAGGGAACATGGAGATGGAGGTCATTCCCGGGAAGGTGTTGATCTCGTTGAGCAAAATCTCCCCCTCTTCGGTCAGGAAGAAGTCGATGCGCGACAGGTGGGTCAACTTGAGTTGACGGAATGCCTTGAGGGCGTACTCGTGGATGGCATCGGCCTGGGCCTGGGTCAGCCCCTCGGCCCGCAGCGCGGTCTCGGTGTGGCTGGCGCTGCTGTACTTCTCTTCGTAGGTGTAGAACTTGTCCTGGGGCACGCAGATCTCCCCGGGATAGGTCGCCACCAGCTCGTCACCGTACTGGTAGACCGCCACTTCCAGTTCGCGGGGCTTGACCGCCTTCTCGATCAGTACCTGCTCGGAATAGCCGAAGGCATCGGCAATCCCCTTCACCAGATCGGCCTCGTTGCTGGCGGAGTAGCAGCCCACGGAGGAGCCCTGGGACGCCGCCTTGATAAAGACCTTGCCCCACTTGGCCAGTGCGGCTTTCGCCTGCGCCAGCGCCGCGTCGTTCTGCTCGGTCAGGAACAGATAGGGGGTGTTGGGGATGCCGATGGCGGAGAGCCACAGCTTGGTGGTGATCTTGTTGAAGCAGATCTTGCTCGCCTCGGCGTCGCAGCCGAGATAGGGCAGGCCCGCCAGCTCCAGGAAGGATTGCAGATCGCCGGTCTCGCCCGGATAGCCGTGGATGCAGGGCACCACGTAGTCCACCGGACGGGCCACGCTGTCAAAGGAGAGCAGCTTGTCCAGCCCCAGCTTGCATTCACGGCCGTCGGCGCTGAGCCAGCGGTCGGCGAACATCTCGACCCGGGTCACTTCGACGCCGGGCAGGAGCCCGAGCTGTTTTTCGAGGAAATTGGCGCTGCGCAGCGAGACTTCGTGCTCGGAGCCACCGCCACCGCACAGCAGCAAGACATGCATGTTCTTCATTAGATGTGATCCCTTGGGAGAAGCGGCTTCGTCATCACCCTGTCAAAAACCAACCGAAGAGCCTGTTCGCCCCCGCCGGCGAGTACCGGTCGAAGGGCAAACATGTTCCATCACAGAACGAAGCCGGAAACGAACATAAGTGCGGGCAGTGTAGCAAGGGAGGGGAAGCCTTGTCAGCCGATGGGACCGCCCTCCCCCCATCCAGACCCGTAAAAGTGCCCGCCTGTGTCAGAAACTGGGTGAAATGCGCTCAGCGCGGCGGATCGACCCGCCCGCCACCATTGCCGTTGACCCGAAACCAGCCGGCGATGCTGTAGCGCTCCTCGCTTGCGGGCAGCACCTCATGGGGGAACTCCTCCGACAAGAACAACACCAGGCGCCCACCTTTGGGGGAGACGTCCATCAGGAACTGCTCGTTGTCGTCATAGACCCGCAATATTCCCCCCGCCTCTGGCTGCCAGCCGTTGTTCAGGTAAAACACCGAGGTGAGGCGGCGGTTGGAGCGCCCGGCGAAGGCATCGCGATGGGTGGCGTAGAAGTCGCCACGCCGGTAGCGGGCGAAGTGGGCCTCGTAGTCGAACAGCCCCAGCATCAGGCTGCGGTTGGCGGCCAGGCGCAGGGACTCCATGCGCGCCAGATAGTCGGCCACCGGCGCGCCGAGGGAAGGGTCCAGCCAGTGGATCTGATCCCGGCGGATGTCGCGGTTGTCCTGGTGCAGGGTGTCGCGACCGATCCCCGCCGGCCGCCACTCGTCAGGCAGGCAGGCCTTGAGGGCATCCACCTCGGCGGCGGTTAAAAAATCATCCACTATCACCCAGCCCCGGGTGTAGATGGCATCCATGACGGCTTGATAGTCCAAGATAGGCTCGCAGCGAGGAGAGAGAGTGCGCTTTGTAGCGACTTCGGGGCCCTTGCACAAACCGGTTTGCTTCTCCTGAGAAGTCCCGCCATCAATAGGAGGCGGCCTGCCACCGCCCCTTTCCCCTTGCTCACCGGCGTCCGGCCCGCTAACGTGCAGAGATCGCCCTCTGGGGCGCCTTGCCCATCATCTTTCCAGGAGAGTGCCATGCCCCTGCCCCTTATTCCCTTGCAACGACTCGACGACACGCCCTGCTCCACCGCGGATCTGCAGGGGCGGGTCCTGCTGGTAGTCAACGTGGCCAGCCGCTGCGGATTCACCCCCCAGTACACCGGGCTCGAGGCCCTCTATCGCAGGTTCGGCCCCCGGGGACTCGAGATCCTGGGCTTCCCCTGCGATCAGTTCGGCCACCAGGAGCCGGGAGATGCCGAGGAGATCGCCCGCTTCTGCTCCCTCGACTATCCGGTCAGCTTCCCCTTGATGGCGAAATGCGAGGTCAACGGCGCCCAGGCCCACCCCTTCTATCGCTGGCTCAAGCAGCAAAAGCCGGGGCTCCTCGGGAGCGAGGCCATCAAGTGGAACTTCACCAAGTTCCTCATCGACCGGGAAGGCCGGGTGGTGGACAGATTCGCCCCCCAGACCAGGCCGGAGGCGCTGACCCAGGCCATCGAGGCGCTGCTCTGACAAGGCTTGCGACGACGCGAGCCCGGGGTCCCCTTCGCGGCGCCCCTCCTTCTGTCTGCCAGGATGGCGGCGGCCGTCACCGTGGGGCTACGCCCATTCGCGACACGGCTGCTGCGTGATCGCCTCGCGTCTGCTATATTACGCGCCCACTGTCTCTCGTGCGGTCGCCCCGCCGGGCTCAGGCCCTGCCTCGATGGCGACCCACCCTATTTTCCATGTCGTGACGGACCAAGGCTGCCGTCACCCGTTGAGCCCAAGGCTCGGAGTGTCCCTCGAACATGTCATTCAATGAACTGGGTCTGTCACCGCACATCCTGCGGGCCGTCAAGGAGCTGGGTTACGAACAACCCACCCCCATCCAGCAGCAAGCCATTCCCGCCATCCTGGCCGGGCAGGACGTGCTGGGCGGCGCCCAGACAGGCACGGGCAAGACGGCCGGTTTCACCCTGCCCATGCTCCATCGGCTGCTGGCCAACCATGGCCGGGGCGGTCGCCGTCAGGTACGTGCCCTGGTGCTGACCCCGACCCGGGAGCTGGCCGCCCAGGTGGGCGAGAGCATCATCAAATACGCCCACCACCTGCCGTTTCGCACCCTGATCGCCTACGGCGGCGTCAGCATCAAGCCGAACCTGGACGCCATCAAGCTCGGGGTCGACATCCTGGTGGCCACCCCGGGCCGCCTGCTGGATCTGCTGACCCAGGGAGCGCTCACCCTGAGCGCCCTGGAAGTGCTGGTGCTGGATGAAGCGGACAGAATGCTCGACATGGGCTTCATCACCGACATCCGCCGCATCATGAAGGCGCTGCCTGACGAGCGCCAGACCCTGCTCTTCTCCGCCACCTTCTCGGATGACATCAAGGCCCTGGCGGACGATCTGCTCAAGGATCCCACCCTCATCGAGGTGGATCCCAGCAACACCGCCGCCGAGCAGGTGACCCAGCGCATCATCCAGGTCGATCGGGAACGCCGCCGAGAGATGCTCTCCCACATGATCGGCCGTGGCAACTGGCAGCGGGTGCTGGTGTTCGTGCGCACCAAGCAGATCGCCGACAGGCTCGCCCAGCAGATGCAGAAAGACGGTCTGGATACGGTCGCCATTCACGGTGACAAGAGCCAGGGGGCTCGCAATCGGGCGCTGGCGGATTTCCGTGAGGGCAAGGTGCGGGTGCTGGTCGCCACCGACATCGCCGCACGGGGTCTGGACATCGATCAGCTGCCCCACGTGATCAACTTCGAACTGCCCCAGATGGCGGAGGATTACATCCACCGCATCGGTCGCACCGGCCGCGCCGGGCGTGGCGGCGAGGCCATCTCCCTGGTGAGCCAGGACGAGCTGGGTCAGCTCAAGGAGATCGAGGCACTGATCGGCCAATCCCTGCAGGTGGAGATCCTGGAAGGGTACGAGCCGAGCGGCAAGCCGAGCCGTCAGACCCTGCCGGGCAGCAAGCCGGTCCAAAACCCGCCCCGCGCCCGTGGCCATGCCAACGCCAAGGGTGGCAAGGACAAAACCGCCGGCCAGGCCAGGGGGGATGGCGCCAAGAAACCGGCCCAGTCTGCGCAAAACAAGTCCCGCAAGCGGGAAGTGGTGGGCGAGGACATAGGTTTCGCCCCCCTGCGCCGCCTGCCCAAGGCCCAGCGCGGCGACTATCAGGACAACTCCAGCGAGGAGTAAGCCAGTGCGCCGACGCCATCATGAAAAAAACCGCCTCCGGGCGGTTTTTTTACTGGATCTGAGCATCCCTTGTCGGAGTCTCTTTCCGTCTCATCCGGTGTTCACTCAATGGGCTTATCGCCCGGGACCGACCCGGCAGCCATGGCCTCGGCCTGCTTGGTGACAAACCCTCTCTCGATACCGGCCTTGAAGCCCAGCTTTTCATAGAGACGGTGGGCTTCATCGCGCCCCTCCCCCGAGAGCAGCATCACCTTGTAGCAATCCAGCGCCCAGGCCAGGGAGAGCGCCTGTTCAAGCACCCTCTGGCTCAACCCCTGGCGCCGGAACGCAGAGGCCGTGACCACGTGCTCTATGATGCCAAAGGGCCTGCCGCCGTTGGTCAGGGTCGGGATCACCCCGAGCTGGCAGGTGGCGGCGAGCTCACCGCCCACCTCCGCCACGATGATCCGCACCTCGGGTCTGGCCAGCAGGCTCGTGAGCGCCTCCCTCGCCATGGAGGGCCTCATCACGGGATCCCGGGGTCTGAGCTCGGCATAGAGGCTGAGCAAGCCCGCCAGATCCTGCTCCTTGCACTCTCTGATCACCACCATGGCACACCTCCTGATCTGCCACTCACCCTCAGGCGGGTCATGAATGACGCCAGCATGTGATGTACGCAGGCATAAAGAGAAAGAAGATGCCTTCCCCTGGTTGGGAAGGCATGGGGCTCAGCGGGTCTTGACCGCCTGCAGCAGGGCCGAGACATCCGGGCCAAAGGTGCGGGCGCGGATGGCTTCGCGAATGTCGCTCTCGCCGTAGCGGCTGGCCGGGTAGACCACCACGCAGGCGGTGTCGCCAGGGGCGAGGAAGTGGGTCTCGCCGAAAGGGGTGTAGCGGGTGGCGCCAATGCTGATGAGGGCATGGGCCGGGCGTCCCGCCTGGGCCAGCAACCCCTGGATATGCTCGGCCGGCCCCTCGTCCTGCTGATGGTTGAACTTGTCGATGGCCCAGTCGAGCAACTGCTGATGGAAGTAGCTGTAATCCACCGCCGCGCTGTCGATGCCATAGGGGTGCAGCTCGCCGTCCCGCTCCAGATAGCAGGCGATGCGGTAGTCATCGAGATCGCATCCCGCGCCGAAGTGGGTCAGGGGCAGCAGGTTCGCGGCCAGCCCCTTGCTCTCCTCGCCCCAGTTCTTCTTCTCGCTGATCTTCTTGGCGTTGGGGCGGCGGATGGAGCAGTCGTTGTAGGCGCCAAACGCCTTGGGATGGATGGCGACCACCTGCTCCCCTGCGTACTCCAGCTCGCACCAGAGCGCCACTTCCGGCTCAATCTGCACCTTCTCGTCCCCGCTCACCGCCGCCTCGGGCAGGAAGATGGCGTCGCCGCTCAACGGGAAGACCCCGAGCTGGCCGGGATGGTTCGGCACATAGAAGGGGAACAGCGCCTTGGGGGCGATCTTGTCGTCAACCTTGACGGCGACGAAGTCCGCCGCCTCCCCGGCCTGCTCCAGGTGACCGGCGAAGTTGCCCGCCACCCCCAATCCGATGAAGTTGCTCAATTCGGTGATCTGCATCTGTGGCTCCACTGGCGCGGCCCGGGCCGCCGCCTCGTTGTGTTGTTCAGGGGCGGAAAGTACCGCCAAAGAGGGAGCTTATTAGAGCACAGCCCCGAGGCGGCGCCCAGCCGCCCCGGGGCAAGCTGTGCTCCAGGGCGGATTTCTTCCCTCCAGGTGGTCATAAAGAGAGCAGTCAGCGTCAAGCTGTGATCCCGGTACTTGGGCGAGGCCGGTGCTTTTGCTAGTCTGCCCCATTCAGTTGCCGTTCGGGGGTCCGCAGATGGCCATCACCACTCATTTCCAGGGTCGCTTCGAGGTGGAGTTCAAATACCGCCTGGCGGATCGCGCGGCCTTCCTGCGTGCCCTCGCGGCCCTCGGCCCCGAGGTGATGGTGGAGGCAGACCACGAGCAGGACTGCTACTTCGACACGGCTGACGGCGCCCTGGCCCGGGAGGGCAAGAGCCTGGTGATCCGCACCATGCACGGTGCCGGCATCCGGCTCTGGATCGTCAAGGGGCCGGGGCCGGATCGCTGCGAGGCGGTCAACATCACCGATGCGGACAAGGCGGCCAGCATGGTGTGCACCCTGGGCTACCGGCCGGTGCTGACCATCGACAAGCGGCGCAGCATCTACTTCCTGGGTCCCTTCCACGTCACCCTGGACAGTCTGGCCGGCCTTGGCGACTTCGCCGAGCTGGCCATCATGACAGATAATGAGGAACGCTTGGAAGAATATAGGAATGCATTGCAAGAATTAGCGACAACACTGAATTTGAAGCAACGTGAATATCGATCTTACAGAGAGTTATGTGAGCTGAACCAACAAGCGTCCCCGTTAAATTAGATATCAAATTCACTTAACCATTTAAATAACCAAGCACTTCAATTAAACAAGGGAATGTATCTTGAAAAACTATATTACTGTCCTCTTATCATTACTTGCCGTTGGCTGCAGCTCTACATATCAGCAATCAAATGTGCAAACAATGAACAGTAAGCTCGATCCCAGCCAGGGGGTGCTTATTTCGCAGCCCCAAGATGGCTCATACGAAACGACGCAATATCAAAATTCGGGGCAAATGACTGCCCAGGCAATCTATGCAGCATTTTCCAAGAAAGCTAACAGAGTTGAAATTACCACCAGTTGCCATGGCGAACCTTGCCTGAACAATATTCAACCAACCCAGTTCAGATATTACGTAAAACCCGTCATTTTACATTGGGAAGAGCGGGCAACCGAATGGTCCGGCAAGCCAGATGTAATTGAAATCCAATTGGTTATATACGATACCTTGAGCAAAAAAAGTATCGCCAACTCGTCGTTTAAAGGAAAAAGCAAATGGGCGACATTTGGTGGCGACCACCCACAGGATCTGCTGCCAGAGCCTACAGAAAAGTATGTTAATAGTCTCTATTAATTAGCCACTGGAATATAACCATGATCGACAAACTGGCCTGGCTGACCTTCAAGGAGGGGCAACTGCTGTGCGCCCGCTCCCACGGCAAGGCCCTCTACTACATTCCCGGCGGCAAGCGCGAGCCGGGCGAGAGCGACGAGGCCGCCCTGGTGCGCGAGATCGAGGAAGAGCTGGCGGTCAGGCTCCACCCCGAGACTCTGCGCCTGGCCTGCGAATTCAGCGCCCAGGCCGACGGCAAGCCGCAAGGGGTGCTGGTGAATCTGCGCTGCTACACGGGGGAAGCCGACGGTACTCCCACCGCCTCGGCGGAGATCGCCGAGCTGCGCTGGCTCGACAGCCGTCACCAGGACCAGATCTCCCCCGTCTCCCGCCTGCTGTTCCAGTGGCTGACGGAGAAGGGCCTGATCCGCTAAGGCTGAACACCGTTTGACAGGCGTGCGGTCGCCCTAGCGGGCGGCGCCCCCCGTGAAAGATGATCCCGAGTGGGTCAAGTGAGAAGATGAGGAGTTTCAATGGAGATCCTTGAGGTCGATAGCACCAGAGGCATCAAACCGGCGCTGATCACCCTGCTGCAAGATTGCGTGGCCAGCGGTGCATCCGTGGGCTTCCTGCCCCCCCTGCAGGAAGAGCAGGGGCTGGCGTACTGGCAAGGCATCGAAGGGGAGTTGGCCGACGGAGTGCGCAGGCTCTGGGTGGCGTTCGATCAGCATCACCTGATCGGCGCCCTGCAACTCTCCCTGTGCACCAAGGCCAACGGCGGCCACAGGGCCGAGGTGGAAAAACTGATGGTGCACAGCGAGGCCCGTGGCAAGGGAGTGGGCCGCGCCCTCATGCAGGCCATGGAGCGGGGAGCCCGGGATGCCGGGCGCAGCCTGCTGGTGCTGGACACCCGGGTCGGCGACGTGGCCTCCACCCTCTATCGTCAGCTCGGCTACTTGGAGGCCGGCCAGATCCCGAATTTCGCCCGCAATGGGGACGGCATCCTGGCCGCCACCCAGTTCTTTTACAAGCAGCTCTGAGGCGGGCGCCGATCGGCGGCCTCCCCATACAACCAGGCCAGCCCTCGGGCCGGCCTTGTCCATGGGGCCGCGGCTTGCCGGCATGGCGCGGCGCTCTCCCTCTTCCCGTTCAACCAGATCCCATTGGCAAGGAGCCAGCATGATATTGGAAGTCGCCCACCTGCAGATCATTCCCGGCCAGGTCCCCGCCTTCGAGCAGGCGTTCGAGGAGGCCCAGCGCATCATCAGCGCCATGCCGGGCTACAAAGGGCACCAGTTGCAGCGCTCATTGACCGATCCCCACCGCTACCTGCTGCTGGTCCGGTGGCAGCGGCTCGAGGATCATACCCAGGGGTTTCGGGGCTCGGCCCAGTACCAGGAGTGGAAGGCCCTGCTGCACCACTTCTACGACCCCTTCCCCACCGTCGAGCACTTTCAGGACGCAACGCCGATCAGCGCCGCAAGCTGAGTCTTGATCAGCCCGTCCTGTCACGGGCTGATCACTCTCTTCAGGCCAGGCGCTCGGCCCTGTGGGCGATCACGGGATCGGCAAAGGCGCCCTGGGCCCGGATCAGCTGCAACTCGTAGGCGTTCACCTCCCAGGTCTGGCGCAGCACCGCATCCACCGCGGCATTGGTGCGTTCAAACGCGCTCACGGCATCGAATCCCGCTTGCAGGTTCGCCAGCATCAGGGCGCTGATGAGATCCCCCACCCCTACCGGCTGACGGGCAAAGTCGTAGAGCGGGCGGGCGATAAGGTAATCCCCCTCTGGGGTCGCCAGCAGCATCTCGAAGCGCCCGGCCACGCTGGCGGCGCGGCCCAGGTGCTTGACCAGCACCATCTTGACCCCGCTTTCCAGCAGTTGATGAGCCGCGGCCCGGGTCTGCGCCAGGGTCGCCAGATGAACGCCGCACAGGGTCTCCAGCTCCAGCAGGTTGGGAGCCATGATGTCTGCCACCGGCAGCGCCTTCTCCGTCAGGAAGCGGGTGACGCCCGGAGCGACTATGCAACCCTTCTCCGGGTGCCCCATGACGGGATCGCAAAAGTAGATGGCCGCCGGATTGGCCGCCTTGACCGCCGCCACTACCGCCAGGATCTCGTCCCCCTGCTCCGCCGACCCCAGATAGCCGCTCAGCACCGCATCGCAGCCCCCCAGCACCTCTATGTTGCCGAGCCCCTGACAGAGGGCACCGATATGGCCCGCCGGCATCGCCATCCCCTGCCAGCCCGCCTCGTACTGGGTGTGGTTGGAGAACTGCACCGTGTTGATGGGCCAGACCTCCATGCCGAGACGGCGCATGGGAAACACGGCGGCGCTGTTGCCGGCACAGCCGAACACCACGTGGGACTGGATAGAGAGAATGCGTTTCATCGAAACCACCGCACAAGAAGCATGAGGAAAACAGGCAATATATCGGATGAGGAGACGGCGCATCCAGCAATTACCGCCATCAACCTCTATTTATGCTTGAGAAGCCGGGATCTGCGGCAGATTTGGCCACCAGGATGTAGCCATCCCCCGCCCTTCCGTTCTCCTGCCATGCCGCTCCGACACAAACCGCTATTGTCACCAGGCATTGCCAGGTCTATCGAGACTCTTGTTTGATGGCATATGAGATGCATTTTTAAACAGGTGATGATGCCGGGGCCAGAGTCCGAAGGTTCACAGGAGAGTGGGCAACAGGGGCAGCGCGGAAATGCTGTCCTCTGTCTGGGCCCCTCAATCCCGGGCGAAGTGGTAGATCCAGCCCTCGTCCAGGGCCAAGTCGGCCGCTGGCGGCACCAGGGGAGGCAGCGAGGAGACGCGCCCCCCGGCCGCATACTGCAGGGCCATCAGGGCGCAGAGGGCGGCATCGTAGAGATCGGTGCCCGGCACCAGGGAGGCCGGCAGATGGGGCTGCAACTCGGGCCGCACCGCCGAGGCCTTGCCCCCCACCTTGGCCAGGGCGGGATAGACTTCCAGCACGGCGCGATCCGCCTCCCTCACCTGTTTTGGCACCAGCTGCAGATCCCCGAGGCGCGGCAGCATGGAGAGCGCCAGGGTGGCGTTGTTGCCCAGCCTGTCGAAGGTGGCCGAGAGCGGCTTCTTGCCGTACTGCTCATGGAGCCAGCGTTCGCAGTCCCGATAGGCGTAAGGGTTGTCTATCTCCCGCTGGGGCACGGCACACTCGGGCCCCCGCCCCGCCAGCAGCTCGCCGAGGGCCCGTGGAAATGCCAGGGGGGCGTCGATGCCGAGCGCGAGGTGCGGGCAGGCCAGCACCTGCATCAGCGCCATCTCGTCTTGCAGCGCCGGACGCAGCAAGGCGTCCAGATCCGGCGCCACCCGGGAGCTCAGCCGAAACAGCGGGGAGATGCCGAGCCAGTGCAGGCGCCGCTCGCGAGCCTGCCAGCCCACCACGGCCACCGCCTGGGCATTGCCCTGCCAGCCCCTCACATCCCAGCCGATGCCGATGGCATCCATGTGTTCCGTTGTCATGCCCCTGTCACCTCCACGCACTATTGATGAAGCACAGGGTAATGACTGCCCCTCCTAAAGCAAGGGGCGGCAGCACGGTTAGAAGGATTTCTTGAAGTTCACCAGGGGCAGTATGGGGAAGATGCCGTTCTCGGCGTAGTTGGCGAGGCCTATCTGCAGGCCGTCGAGGTGCCTGGTGGCATTGATGAAACCGAGCTGGAAGGTGGTGCGCTCGGCATAGTTGACGAAGCCGACGTTGGCCAGGGCGTTGCCCTGCGCCACGTTGATCGCCCCCCAGTTGAGGCCCCGCACGTTGTTGGTCAGGTTGACGAAGCCCAGGTTGAGCCCGGTGTCCTGACCCTGGTGCCAGTTGACGGCGTTGATGGCCACACCGCCGAACTGGTGGCGCACCCGGCCTGCGCCAAAGAAAATGCCAAGCTGCAGGCCGGTGAACTGATCCACGTCGGAGAGGGCGAACACCGGCAGATCGATGCCCTTCACCTGGCCGGTCCGGCCATAGAGGAGGGAGGCGCGCGCCCCTTCCACCTGGTGGGACGAGGGCAGATTGACGCCGGGCAGGGAGATCTGGACCGGGGTGCTGGCCTGGGCCGCGCCGGCGAGGAACAGCGTGCTGCCGAGCAGCAGGGCAAGAGGCTTCATCGGGCATTCCTTGAGGATCGGAGAGATGTCCAAGGGTATCAGCCCATGATCGGCGGAACGAGGTCCCGCCACCCCCCTTGCGTCACCTCTCGTCTGAATCCGTGGCGACTGACAGAAAAATTCAAACAGAAATTAACATTTATGTCATTTACACCAAAGCCGATTTGGTTGCAGAATGCTCAAACGTGTGTTTGAACAGAGCAAACAACACGGAGACAGGGATGACGTGCCGTACCCGCAAGAAGGGCCACATGGCCCACAACAATACTGTTCTGCCGAACTGGAGACCCATGATG
Organism: Aeromonas sp. R7-4; assembly: GCF_040908055.1. Classification (NCBI taxonomy): domain Bacteria; kingdom Pseudomonadati; phylum Pseudomonadota; class Gammaproteobacteria; order Aeromonadales; family Aeromonadaceae; genus Aeromonas; species Aeromonas sp. R7-4. The sequence goes on along the minus strand of NZ_JBFODA010000057.1, from coordinate 60,392 downwards.
AATATGGACGTGATCAAGAGCTTTACCGAGCAGATGCAAGGCTTTGCCGCCCCCCTCACCCGCTACAACCAGCTGCTGGCCAGCAACATCGAACAGCTGACCCGGTTGCAGCTGGCCTCCGCCAACGCCTACGCCGAACTGGGCCTCAACCAGTTGCAGGCCGTGAGCAAGGTGCAGGATGCCCAGAGCCTGGCGGCTCTCGGCACGGTGCAGCTGGAGACCGCCAGCCAGCTCTCCCGCCAGATGCTGGATGACATCCAGAAGCTCAACGCCCTCGGCCTGCAGTTCAAGGAAGAGCTGGATGCCCTGACCGCGGACGGCATCAAGAAGAGCACGGGCAAGGCCTGATAACCCCTGGCTGCCCGTCCGGGCAGCCACATCTCCCCACGACACGAGTGCGCGGGCCCCTGCCCGCCTCGGGTGTGGGTGAAGGAGAACACATGAGCCAACCATCTTACGGCCCGCTGTTCGAGGCCCTGGCCCACTACAATGACAAGCTGCTGGCCATGGCCAAGGCCCAGACCGAGCGCACAGCCCAGGCCCTGCTGCAGACCAATCTGGACGATCTGGGCAAGGTGCTGGAGCAGGGCAGCCAGCAACCCTGGCAGCTGATCCAGGCCCAGATGAACTGGTGGCAGGATCAGCTCAAGCTGATGCAGCACACCCTGCTCAAGAGCGCGGGCCAGGAGAGCGACCCCGTGATCACCCCGGAGCGCAGCGATCGCCGCTTCAAGGCCGACGCCTGGAGCGAACAGCCCATCTTCGATTATCTCAAGCAATCCTATCTGCTCACCGCCAGACACCTGCTGGCCTCGGTGGATGCCCTTGACGGCGTGCCCGAGAAGAGCCGGGAGCGGCTGCGGTTCTTCACCCGCCAGTACATCAACGCCATGGCCCCCAGCAACTTCCTGGCCACCAACCCGGAACTGCTCAGGCTCACCCTGGACTCCGACGGCCAGAACCTGGTGCGCGGGCTGGCCCTGCTGGCCGAGGATCTGGAACGCAGCGCCGATCAGCTCAACATCCGCCTGACCGACGAGTCCGCCTTCGAGCTCGGGCGGGATCTGGCGACCACCCCGGGCCGGGTGGTGCATCGCACCGAGCTCTTTGAGCTGATCCAGTACAGCCCCACCACGGAAACCGTGGGCAAGACCCCTGTGCTGATAGTCCCCCCCTTCATCAACAAGTACTACATCATGGACATGCGGCCCCAGAATTCCCTGGTGGCCTGGCTGGTCGCCCAGGGCCAGACGGTGTTCATGATCTCCTGGCGCAATCCGGGCGTGGATCAGGCCCAGATCGATCTCGACGACTACGTGGTGGACGGGGTCATCGCCGCCCTGGACGCCGTGGAGGCGGCCACCGGCGAGCGGGAGGTGCACGGCATCGGCTACTGCATCGGCGGCACTGCATTGTCACTCGCCATGGGCTGGCTGGCGGCCCGCCGCCAGAAACAGCGGGTACGCAGCGCCACCCTGTTCACCACCTTGCTCGACTTCTCCCAGCCCGGAGAGCTCGGCATCTTCATCCACGAGCCCATCATAGCGGCGCTCGAGGCCCAGAATGAGGCCAAGGGCATCATGGACGGTCGCCAGCTGGCGGTTTCCTTCAGCCTGCTGCGGGAGAACAGCCTCTACTGGAACTACTACATCGACAGCTACCTCAAGGGCCAGAGCCCGGTGGCCTTCGATCTGCTGCACTGGAACAGCGACAGCACCCATGTGGCGGGCAAGACCCACAGCAGCCTGCTGCGCCGTCTCTACCTGGAGAACCAGCTGGTGAAGGGGGAGCTCAGGATCCGCAACACCCGCATCGAGCTCGCCAAGGTGAAGACCCCGGTGCTGCTGGTGTCGGCCGTGGACGATCACATCGCCCTCTGGCAGGGCACCTGGCAGGGCATGGCGCTGTTCGGCGGCGAGCGGCGCTTCCTCCTGGCCGAGTCGGGCCACATCGCCGGCATCATCAACCCGCCGGCGGCCAACAAATACGGCTTCTGGCAGAGCGAGATCGAGGCCGGCAGCCCAGAGGCGTGGCTGGCGGGCGCGACCCACAGCACCGGCTCCTGGTGGCCCGAGATGATCCGTTTCATCCAGGGCCGTGACGAGGGGGCCGAGCCCGTCCCCGCACGCGTGCCTGCCGAAGGGCTGGAGGCGGCGCCAGGCAGCTACGTCAAGGTGCGGCTCAACCCGGTGTTTGCCAGCGCCCAGCAGGAGGACGCAGCATGAATGTACCAGCCCTCGCCGTGGGCCAGAAGGCGCGCCTGACCAAGCGGTTCGGGGAGGCCGAGGTCTCGGCCTTTGCCGGCCTGTCCGAGGACTTCAACCCCCTGCACCTGGATCCGGCCTTCGCCGCCACCACGCCGTTCGAGCGTCCCATCGTCCACGGCATGCTGCTGGCGAGCCTCTTCTCGGGGCTGCTGGGCCAGCAGTTGCCGGGCAAGGGGAGCATCTACCTGGGCCAGAGCCTCAGTTTCAAGCAGCCGGTCTTCGTCGGCGACGAGGTGACGGCCGAGGTGGAGGTGACCGCCCTTCGCAGCGACAAGCCCATCGCCACCCTGACCACCCGCATCTTCACCTCAAGTGGCGCCCTCGCCGTGACGGGGGAAGCCGTGGTCAAGCTGCCTTAAGCTCCGGCGGCAAGCAGACACAATCAGCCCGGTCCCTGCCGGGCTGATTGTACTCCCCCGCGACCATCGCCTCCTTTTTCGGGGCAATTCGGCCCAGGCCCTTTCCCTGCCCCGCCTAACTGCCTAAAATGAGCCCCCGCTGTTTTCAGCCATTCATCCAGCTAGAGGATTTCCCATGGAGACGTTTCTGCTCGAAGGTCACCCCTTCGTTGCCTTGTGTGACCTGATCAAGCATCAGGGTTGGGCCGATTGCGGCGGTGCGGCCAAGGCGCTGGTCGCCGAGGGCCTGGTGGAGGTGGACGGCCAGGTGGAGACCCGCAAGCGCTGCAAGATAGTCGCCGAGCAGGTGGTCAACTTCAACGGCATGAAGGTGGTGGTGAAAGAAGGCGTCAGCCCCGAGATCCTCTAAGCCCGAGGTCAGCCTCCGCAAGCGCTACCCAGCACAGTCGCCGAGCAGGTGGTCAACTTCAACGGCATGAAGGTGGTGGTGAAGGAAGGCGTCAGCCCCGAGATCCTCTGATCCCTGTTTGAATAAGGGCGCCAACGCGCCCGTTAGCATTCAGCTGGCCTTGATCGACAGGGTCAGCACAAAGCGTGCCATCTCCTCATCCCCGTTGAGCGACGGGCAGGTGGCCACTACCTGGATGGGACGGTTGATGCGCTGACCGCTCGCCAGGGACTCGTCTATCATGGCGTCGATAAGCTCCCCCGCCTCGCAGTCAAACTGCACATCCCCCTCGGGGCGCTTCAGGAACTCCCCCTGTACGTCCTTGAAGGCGAAGTGCACCTTCTTGCGCCGCGCCCGCCCCTTCTCCATCACCAGCAGGCCCCCCACCAGATCGGCGCCGGTGGCGAGCGCCCCGAAATACATGCTGCCAAGGTGGTTGCGGGTGCGCCAGCCCAGCGGAATGCGGATGCGCAGCGCCCTGGCGTTCATCTCTTCGATGACCGGGGCGCAGAAGCCGATGACGGGAATGTAGCGCCAGGCAAACAGGCGCAGGGCGAGGTTGGCTTTGAGGCGTTGCAGGTCCATTGCAAACTGATCCGATGAGTGAGTGTGACCGAAATGTTGCCAGCCCCCTCCCCAATAGACAAGCCCCCACTCTCCACCCTGTGAGCAAGCCCCCAAAGGTATTTGCCTGATTCATGCCGCAGGCCAGTGGCATTTGACCGGTCAATGGCACAGCCCCCCTGCGACCGAGCGCCGTGAATGGGCTCTATTGCGTCCTGATTTTTAGCGGTCCCTCGATCGCGCCCGGCGCTGGATGACGGGAGCATGACAGCCCTAGCCGAATGAAACGCAACGACAAATTCTTCCCCCCGGGTGCTAGCTCAAGAACCTGGCCACGCCACTGACAATAGTCACAGTAACCAAATGCCCGACCCCTCGCTAGGCTCTTGCAGGCTCGTGACTGGCCGGATGGAACCGAGCCATACGACACCAATCTCAACATAAGGACAGAGAGATGAGTAACGTGCAACAGCTGTTCAACGGGGGCGAGAGCGCCGGCACCTTCCAGCTCAATTTCAACAACAACCGCGCCTTTGAGCTGTTTGGCCGGGAGTACCTCAAGTGCTACGCCAACCTCGGCGTCAAGGGCCGGATGAGCAAGCCCCTGCCCACCGGGCCGCTGAGCTACACCGTCGACTTCGCCATGGATTGCGGCTGCAGTTCGGTGCTGTTTGACTTCAACCTCGCCTACAAGAAGACCTTCGGCAACCAGTTGCAGGCTCCCCTGTGGCGCGAGTCGGACTACGAGGCCGAGCTGGTGCTCTGCCAGCTGGTGCGCGAGGCACCGGCCAACCGCCTGAGCAACCATGATCAGTTCGCCGAGGCCGAGGCCTTCTTCAACGACGTCAACCTGCTCACCACTGCCAAGAATGTGGGGAGCGATCCCTATGCCGACAAGGACGGCCTGGTGGAGTTCATCGTGGCCAACGAGCTGCTGGACGATCCCGCCGTCATGGCCAGGCTGGCGGAGCAGAAGGCCTACCTCATCGCCATCACCTCTGTGGTCACCGCCTACATCAACCGTTACGCCGAAGCCTATGGCGAGCAGTACAAGACGGATGCGGATCTCTGGGCCAGGGCCCTCTCCAAGATCCCCCTGATGGGGCCGAGCAAGATCGATCAGCAGAGCTACAGCCGCCACATCAAGGGGCTCAGCATCGCCACCGACTTCATCAACTTCATCATGGATGTGGTGGTGAGCCAGGGCACCACGGCGCTGGCAAGCTTCAACAAGTTCCTGCAAAAGCAGGGGGATGCCATCCGCTTCGGGGTGGAGAACAACAAGGACTTCTACAAGACCATCACTGTGGGGGTCACGGTGGAAGTGTTCAAGGTGGGCAACGAGCTGGTCTATGTGCCGAAGATCAAGCAGTACCGCGTCAACTTCGACCGCCAGAACAGCAAGTTCACCTCCGCCTGTGCCAGCGCCGAGTTTGTCGACATCCACTTCAACTACCTCTATGCCGCCAACGTGTTCGACTACGAGGCGCTCAAGGATCCCGAGATCAAGCGCGACTTCGACAGCTTCATCCAGAAGCAGCGCAAGGCGCAAATTGAAGAAGCGGACACCTTCTTCAACGATGACTTCCCGCCCCTGGAGCCCAAGCTGGTTGCCCGCAGCAAGGCCACGGTGTAACCCCCCCAATCAAAACAGCCGGCAGATGTCGGCTGTTTTCTTCATGAAAGGCCTCAGGCCCGCTTCTCTTCGAGCCAGGCCCCCTGGCTCTGCATCTCGAACAGCTGGGCGTAGTGGCCTCCCTCGGTCATCAGCTCGTTGTGGGTGCCGCGCTCGCTCACCTGGCCGCGGGAGAGCAGCAGGATCTCGTTGGCATCGACTATGGTGGAGAGGCGGTGGGCGATGGCGATGGTGGTGCGGCCACGGCGCGCCGCCGCCAGCGCCTGGGAGAGCGCCAGCTCGGTCTGGGAGTCCACGCTCGCGGTCGCCTCGTCCAGGATGAGGATGCGCGGATCCCCCACCAGGGCGCGGGCAAAGGAGAGCAGCTGGCGCTGGCCTGCGGAGAGGTTCTTGCCCCCCTCCTCCATCAGGGTGGCCAGGCCATCCGGCAGGCGGCGCACGAAGTCGGCGAGCTGCACCTCCTCCAGGGCCTGCCAGAGCCGTTCCTCCGCGATGCCGTCACGCCCGAGACGCAGGTTCTCGGCCAGCGTCCCGACGAAGATGAAGGGATCCTGCTGCACCAGGCCGATGCTGCGGCGCACCGCTGCGAGCGACAGCCCCGTCATGGGGTGATCATCGAAGTGGATCATCCCCTGATCCAGGGGGTAGAAACCCATCAGCAGGCTGATGATGGTGGACTTGCCGCTGCCGGTGTGACCCACCAGCGCCAGCATCTGGCCGGGCCGGGTGGCGAAGCTCACGTCCCTCAGCACGGGCTGCTCCCCGTCGTAGGAGAAGCTCACCCCCTCGAAACGCACCCGCCCCTCCAGGGGGAGCGTCTCGCCCTTAGTGCTCTCGCGGGGTTCGTCGAGCAGGGCGAAGACCCGCTCCCCCGCCACCATGGCCTGCTGCAACTGGTTGAGCTGGTTGGTCATCTCGATGAGGGGCTCGATCATCCGCCCCAGATAGCTGATGAAGGCGTAGAGCACCCCCACCTGGATGGCCCCTGCCGTGCTCAGCCCCTCGTGGGCAAACAGGGCCAGCAGGCCGATGAGCACCATCATGTAGAAGAGATCGATGAGGGGGCGCAGCAGGATGCCGTTGATCTTGAGGCTCTTGATCCGCGCCTGCCAGTGCTGCTGGTTCACCCCGGCAAAGGCGTTGGCGAAGTGGTGCTCCTGCACCATGGCCTGGATCACCGGCATCCCCTGCAGCGACTCGTTGAGGCGGCTGTTGATATCGGAGAGCAAGGAGCGGGTCGCCCGCACCACGGGCACGCTCAGGCGCTGATAGAGCCACATCACGGCCCCCACCGCCGGCAGCAGGGTGGCGCACACCAGCATCAGGCGCAAGTCCAGCAGCGCCATGGAGAGGAGGATGCCGCACAGGAGCACCACCTTCTGCACCAGGAGCCCTATCACCTGGACGTAGAGGTTCATGATCGCCTCGGTGTCGTTGGTGATGCGGGAGATGAGGGAGCCGGAGCGGTGCTTGTCGAAGTAGCGGGCCGGCAGCCGGATAGCGGTGGCGAACACCTGCTCGCGCAGGCGCTGCACCACCGCCTGGGCGATGCGGTTGAAGCGCAGGGATTGCAGATAGAAGCCGGCCGCCGAGAGCACCTGCAAGCCGAGATAGCCCGCCGCGATGGCGGCGATCACCCCCCACTCCAGTCGGCGCGGCGCCAGGTAGTCGTCGATGAAGAGCTTGATGAGCAAGGGGCCCGCCACCTCGGCACCGGTCGCCAGCAGCAGGCAGATGCCCGCCTGCACCAGCCAGCGGGGATAGTGGGCGCAGTAGGCCAGCAGGCGTTTGATCGTGGGATTCACAGACTTGCCTCCAGCGCAGCGTTCCAATGGGATTGACTCTCTTTGCTCCCTTCTTTGTTCCCCTCCCCCCTCGCAGGAGCAGTGGGGATGAGGGGAACCACTCGTCTCATCATCAAACTCACAGGCTCTCCTCCACGTCTTGTTCCAGGCGCTGATAGCGGACCATGTCCGCGTACCAGCCGTTGTGGATCATCAGGGCGTCGTGACGGCCTCGCTCGCTGATCTCTCCCTGCTCCAGCACCAGGATCTCGTCCGCCTGCTCCACCGCCGTCATGCGGTGGCTGACCAGGATAAGGGTGCGCTTGTGGGCCTTGAGCGCCAGCAGGATCTGCTGCTCGGTGTGGGCATCCACCGCCGACAGGGCGTCGTCCAGCACCAGGATGGGGGCATCCAGCAACAGGGCGCGGGCGATGGCGAGCCGCTGCTTCTGGCCGCCGGAGAGGGTGACGCCCTTCTCCCCCACCTCGGTCTCATAGCCTCTGGGGAAGCGGACGATGTCGTCGTGCACGCAGGCGATGCGGGCCACCCGCTCTATCTCCTCCTGGCTGGCGTCCGGCCGGCCAAGGGCGATGTTGGCGGCTATGGTGGTGGAGAACAGGAAGGGCTCCTGCGGCACATAGGCAAACTGGCTGCGCAACGCCTCCAGAGAGAGCTGCTCTATGGCCTGCCCCCCCATGGTGATCTGTCCGGCCCCCGGGTTGGCCAGACGCATCAGGAGCTTGAGCAGGGAACTCTTGCCCGCCCCGGTGCGTCCCACTATGCCCAGCATGCCGCCCCTTGACAGGGTGAAGTCTATTCCCAGCAGCAAGGTGCGCGACTCCAGCCGGTATGCCACCCCCTTCATCACCAGGGGGAAGGGCGAGGTGAACGGCAGCGGGGAGGAAGGCTCCTCGATGTCGCTGCGCTCGCCGAGCAGGCTCTCGATGCGCGAGTAGGCGGCGCTGCCCCGCTCGATGATGTTGAACAACCAGGCGATGGCGAACATGGGCCAGATGAGCTGGCCCAGGTACATGGTGAAGCTGGTGAGCTCCCCCAGGGTCAGCTCATCACGCAGCACCAGGGCACTGCCGCCCGCCACCGCCAGGAAATAGGAGCAGCCGATGCACAGGTAGATGACGGGGTCGAACTTGGCGTCGATGCGCGCCACCGCCATGTTGCGCTCCCCCGCCTGACGGGTCAGCTCGGCAAAACCCTGATCCTCAAGGGACTCCACCGCATAGGATTTCAGTACCCGCACCCCGGAGAGGGCCTCCTGGGTCTTGTTGTTGAGGCGGGAGAAGGCCCCCTGCGCCGCCTTGAACTCCTTGTAGATCTGGGTGCCGAAGCGGTTCATGAAGAAGGCCATCACCGGCAGGGGCAGCAGGGAGAGCAGGGTCAGCTGCCAGGAGTACTGGCTGCACATGATGGAGAGCACCAGGATGCCGACGATGAAGGAGTCCACCAGGGTCAGCACCCCTTCGCCAGCCGTCATCTCCACCGCCTGGATGTCGTTGGTGGCATGGGCCATCAGATCGCCGGTGCGGTGGCGCTGGTAGAAATCCGGGCTCATGCGGGTGAAGTGGGTGAACAGCCGGTTGCGCAGCACATAGGCGAGGCGATAGGAGGCGCCAAACAACATGACCCGCCACACGTAGCGCAGCAGGTAGATGAGCAGGCCCAGGCCGAAGAGCCCAGCCAGATAGCCGGTCAGGGTGCTGCCGTCGAGCCCGCCCTTGGCGATGCCATCCACCACCCAGCCCACCACCTTGGGGGGGATCACGGTCAACAGGGCCACCAGCATCAGCAATGAGATGGCCACCAGATAACGCCGCCACTGATCCTTGAAAAACCAGCCTAGCCGCAGAAATACGCTCACAGAGAAGTCCTTGGTCGCGGCGCGCTGCCGCGTGATCGTGAAAAAAGCCCAATACAATCGCCCCCGTGGCGGGGGCGATTGGGTCGATCATCATAGCCTGAAGCGGGCGACTTGAGAACGATTGCTATCTTTGCCTCTCAGATCCGCTTGTCGGAGGAGGAGAACGGGAAGGCGACCGACTCCTGCTGCTCCCCGGTGAGCAGGAAGTGGGACACCTCCTCCCGGGTCTGGGTGAAGACCTGCTGCAGCTGGTTCAGATCCCCCTCGCTCAGCTCCTCCTGCAGCCGCAGCCGCCACTCCAGCTCCCCGGCCAGCAGTTGCAGGCGGGAGGCGGAGATGTTGGCCGACACCCCCTTCAGGGTGTGCAACAGCCGGCACGCCACCTCGGGCTGCTGGCGGCGCAGGGCGGAGCGGATGTCCCACAGATCGTCCTTGTGTTCGGAGAGGAACAACTTGAACAGGAGCTGCAGCGCCTCCCTGTCCTGCTCCAGCCGGCGCAGGGCATCGTCCAGATCCAGCACCCCCATCAGAGCCGGTGGCTTGACCTCGAGGGGCACCTTGGACTCCCCGCCGCTGCTCTTCACCCACTGCAACAGGTTGTTGTAGAGATCCAGCTTGCTGACCGGCTTGGTGACATAGCCGTTCATGCCCACCCCGAGGCAGCGCTCCCGATCCCCGGGCATGGCGCTGGCGGTCAGGGCGATGATGGGCACGTCGTGCTTGTCCACCATCTTGCGGATCTGGCGGGTCGCGTCCAGCCCGTCCAGCACCGGCATCTGCAAGTCCATCAGGATGACGTCGAACGGCTGCTCCGCCACCTGCTCCACCGCCTCGCGTCCGTTGTCCACCACGGTGACCTTGGCCTCCACCCGGCGCAGATATTCCAGGATGAGCTGCTGGTTGACCCTGTTGTCTTCGGCCAGCAGCACCCGGGTGCCGCGCAGCAGATCGCGAAAATGCTGCTGATCCCCCTGCACCTCGGCCTGGCGGACCTTGCTGTCGTGGGAGCTGCCATTGAGCAGCTCGTCCACCTTGGCCAGCAGGGCGTTCTCTGTCATCGGCTTGGCCAGGAAGTGGGTCAGCCCCATGCTCTCCATGCGCCCGTGCAGCCCCTCCCTGGACCAGGCGCTGGTCATCAGGATGGGCAGGCGCCGCCACTGGCTGTGCTGGTACATCTCGAGCGCAAGATCCAGGCCGTCCTCCTGACCCATGCGCCAGTCGAGGATGGCGAGCCGGATATGGTGCCCCTCCTCGCGCAGCACCTGGCGGGCGCGGGAGAGGCTGTTGACCGCGATCACCGAGGCGCCGGCACGGCCCAGGATGTCCTTGGCCAGCTCCAGCACCAGCTCGTTGTCATCCATCATCAGGATGAGGGGCTGGTGATCGAAGAAGACCCGGCGCCCGGAGACCCCGTAGACCGCCTGGGACATGGGGATCTCGAACCGGAAGGTGGACCCCACACCGGGCTTGCTCTGCACCCGGATCTCGCCCCCCATCAGTCCCACCAGCCGCTGGGAGATGTTGAGGCCCAGCCCGGAGCCGCCGTATTTGCGGGTGTTGCCCGCCTCCAGCTGGGTAAAGGGCTGGAATAGCTGCGCCACCTTCTCCGGTGCGATGCCGATGCCGGTGTCCCGCACGCTGAAACAGACCCGCATGGGGTGCTGGTTGACCAGGGTGATGGCCACCTCCACCTCCCCCCGCTCGGTGAACTTGATGGCGTTGTTGACTAGGTTGACCAGCACCTGGCCGAGGCGCAGCGGATCCCCGCGCAGGAAGTCGGGCACGGCGGGGGACTTGTTGATGATGACCTCGATCTGCTTGCGCTCCGCCAGATCCGCGAACATGGCGGCCAGGGAGTCGAGCTGTTCGCTGAGATCGAAGTCGATCTCCTCCAGGGTCAGTTTGCCGGACTCCACCTTGGTGAGATCCAGGATGTCGTTGATGAGCAGCAGCAGGGTGTCAGACGAGGATTTTATCTTGTTGAGATAGTCCCGCTGCTGCGGATCCAGGTTGGTCTGCAGCGCCAGGGCGCTGAAGCCGATGATGGCGTTCATGGGGGTGCGGATCTCGTGGCTCATGTTGGCCAGGAAGTCGCTCTTGGCCTGGGCCAGCAAGCCGGCATGGCGGGAAAGATCGCTCAACTTCTGGTTGCGGCGCCACAGGGTCGCGGCCACCAGCGAGAAGCAGAGCAGCGCGCCCCCCAGCACCATCAGATAGAAGCGGCTCTTGAGGGAGGAGGCCAGCTCCAGCTTGCTCTGCTTCCAGGCCGGCAGCGAGCTCAGCCCCTTCATCTCGACGATCTGGTTGCGCAGGCGATGGTACTCCATCACCTGCTGGTTGAGCTCCTGGCTCAGCCGGACCACCGCCACCATCCTGGGCTGCCCGCCATAGGTGTCCAGCAGGTGCTGCTGTAGTTGCAACAGGTGTTTCTGCTCGTTTGTGTCCCAGCTGCGCCTGAGATAGTGGCTCAGCCGGACCAGCTCGGTGAGGTCGCGGTATTGCCCCTCCCCGGCCGGCAGGGTCGTCTGCAGCGCCTTGAGCTGGCCCTGAAAGCGAGGCGCCAGATATTCTATGGTCATTTCCATGGTGTAGAGCCTGGCGAGATCCAGCAGATAGCCGTCGATGTCCCGTTGCAGGGTCTGGGCGCCTGGATCCTCAGCCGACGCCGGATCGTCGCGCACCTGGCTCACGAACCGGTCCAGACTGCTCGACAGCAGGCTGAGACGCTGCTGCACGCTGCCATCGCTGGCCTTCTCGCGCCCCAGCAGATAAACGGTGTCGGCATTGACCCGATTGAGTACCAACTCTGCGGCCACACTCAGATCGAAGGCGCGTTGCTGCTGGCTGAGCAATTGCCAGCAATAGGCAGAAAACGCCAGCAGCGATACGATGATAAGGCCAAAGACCACACGATTGACCCGTGCCACACTCTTCATCCCGTCTCGATTCTCATGTCATGGTCGGCCATCCGGTGACACGGGGTCACGGCCGGAGGGCCCACTGTGAAAAACAACTGGGTGCTATGTTACCGTTAGTCGGCGCTCTGAATGCAATAAAGATGTTGCCGGGCCATGAAATAAGGAAGCAAATATGTCACTTGTCACTACCTATTGTAGCCAATGCTTTACCCGCAATCGCCTGCCCGCCGAAAAAACAGACTCAAATGCGAAGTGTGGTCGCTGCCAGCATCCCCTGTTTGCGCACACCCCCGTCACCGGCCGGCTGGCGCACTTCGATGCCCTGATCCAGTCCGACATTCCGGTGGTGGTCGACTTCTGGGCCAGCTGGTGCGGCCCCTGCCTGCAATTTGCCCCCGTCTTTCAGGAGACGGCCCGGGAGCTCGAACCCCGCATCCGTTTCGTCAAGCTCGACACCGAGCAGGAGGCGGCCATCGCCAGCCGCTACGCCATTCGCAGCATTCCGACTCTGATGATCTTCCGGCGGGGGGAGATCCTGGCCCAGCGCAGCGGGGCCCTGCCCAAGGGGATGTTCAAGGAGTGGCTGCTCTCCTTCGCGATCACGCCAGAATGAAAATGAAATGTTTTATTTGTGTTTAATTTCAGATCCATTTTCACTTGACTCTGTGAGTCGCCACATGGTTTGACCACAAGCCCCTGTTTCAAACAGGGGCTTGAATGTAATCTCGGCAACACAACAACAACCATAAATTAACCGAGAGAACAACATGCCAACCTCTGCACTGCCTTCCACCCCCTCACGCTGGCTGGACATCAAGTCCGGGATCGTCATCCTGGATCTCCTGCTGCTCTGTGCCATGCTCGCCTGGCTCCCGTTTGATCCCATGGTCAACAAGGGGCTCGGCATCCTGATCTTCATCGCCATCCTCTGGCTGACCGAGGCGGTGAACATCACCATCACCGCCATCTCCATCCCGGTGCTCGCCACCCTGCTCGGGGTCTTTGACATGAGCAAGTCGCTGACCGACTTCGCCAACCCCGTCCTGTTCCTCTTCTTCGGCGGCTTCGCCCTCGCGGCGGCGCTCTCCAAGCAGGGACTCGATACCCAGATCGCCGGCAAGGTGATGCAGCTCGCCAAGGGGCACCTCGGCTGGGCCGCCATCGTGCTCTTCACCATCACGGCAGCCCTCTCCATGTGGATCAGCAACACCGCCACCGCCGCCATGATGATGCCGCTCGCCCTCGGCATGCTCAAGGGCCTGGATGTGCACAAGGAGCGTCGTACCCTGGTCTTCGTCCTGCTCGGTGTCGCCTACAGCGCCAGCATCGGCGGCATCGGCACCCTGGTGGGCAGCCCGCCCAATGCCATCGCCGCCGCCCAGATGGGCCTTGGCTTCACCGACTGGCTGAAATTCGGCATCCCTGTGGTGCTCATCTTCATGCCGGTAGGCATAAGCCTGCTCTACTGGGTGACCCGTCCCAATCTCTCCCACCAGGTCAGCACCGAGCGGGTCACCATAGAGTGGACAGGCCAGCGCAAGACGACCCTGCTCATCTTCCTCACTACTGTGCTGCTGTGGATCGGCTCCCAGCCCCTCGCCGCGGCCCTGGGCGGCATTCCCCAATTCGATACCCTAATCGCCATGGGTGCCATCCTGGCCATCGCCGTCAGCCGGGTCGCCAGCTGGGATGACATCAACCAGAACACCGACTGGGGCGTGCTGCTGCTGTTCGGAGGCGGCCTCACCCTGAGCGCCATCCTGAAACAGACCGGGGCCAACGCCTTCCTGGCGGAGCACCTCTCCAGCGGCCTCTCCGCCATGCCCATCTTCGTCATCCTGCTCTGCCTGGCCGCCTTCGTGGTGTTCCTGACCGAGCTGGTCTCCAACACTGCCACCGCCGCCCTGCTGGTGCCGCTGTTCGCCGGGGTGGCCGAGGCGCTGGGGGTCTCCCCCGTGGTGGTGTCCGTGCTCATCGCGGTCGGCGCCTCCTGCGCCTTCATGCTGCCGGTGGCCACCCCGCCCAACGCCATCGTCTTTGCGAGCGGTCACATCCAGCAGCGGGAGATGATGCGGGCCGGTCTGGTGCTGAACCTGGTGTTCACCGTCATTCTGACCCTGCTCGCCTATTTCATGGGGGACATCCTCCACTGATGTTCGCCCGCAGGCGGCCCTGATGACCCTCAAAGCCCCGCTTCGCCGGGGCTTTGTTTTTCCCGCGGTCGCCTCCCTCATCGCGCCGACATGGCAACCAGCCCCCTCGGCTTCCCGGCCGTGCTCGCATTAACACTGCCTTAAGAAATCCCTCCCATGATGCAGGACAACGACAGGCGAGCCACCCGTGACGCGGAGGGCTCGACACATCACGACGAGAGGATCATGTCATGGGGAACACGATGCAGAGCGGCAATGAAATCAAGGTGTGGGACTGGGTGGTCAGGGGCTTTCACTGGGCCACCGTGCTTTTATGCGTGCTGAACCTCTTCATCCTCGAGGAGGGGGAGCGCAACCACCGTTATGCGGGATATGCGCTGGCCGGACTGCTGGTGCTGCGCATCCTGTGGGGGTTCATCGGCTCTTACCATGCCAGGTTTGCCCAGTGGCTGCCGACGCCGGCTGGCGTCATCGCCTATCTCAAGAGCACCCTGCAGGGACGGCATCCCTACTACGCCGGCCACAATCCGCTGGGCTCCCTGATGGTATTGCTGCTCCTGACCTGCCTGGCAGGCACCGCCGCGAGCGGGATCATGACCGAATACGGGCCGCTGGCGGGCAGCCATCTCATGGAGGAGGTGCACGAGTTCTTTGCCAAGGCGCTGCAGATCGCCATCTTCGTCCATGTGCTGGCGGTCATCGCCCTCGATCGCCTGGTGCGGGGGGATCTCGTCAGGGGGATGATCACCGGCAAAAAGCGCGTGCCGGCAGGCACCCGGGTGGTCGACAGACCCTGATGACAGAGCTCTGGAGCTGATGGCATAAAAAAACCCCGCATCGCGGGGTTTTTCATAGGGGTGGCGATCAGCCGACGCTACAGCTCTTGAGCTTCCAGATCCGGTCCACGTAGTCCTGGATGGAGCGGTCGGAGTTGAACTTACCCATGGTGGCGGAGTTGATGATGGCCTTCTTCGCCCACAGGGCCGGATCCCGATACCAGGCATCGATCAGCTTGTGCGCCTCGGAGTAGGACTCGAAGTCCGCCAGGGTCAGGTAGGGATCCCCCCCTTCCAGCAAGGAGCGCTTGATGGAGGCGAGCTCCCCCGGGCGACCCGGCGTGAAGTAGTCGGTATCGAACCAGTCCAGTACGGCCTTGAGCTCGGAGTTGGCGTAGTAGAAGTCGTACGGGTTGTAACCGCGCGCCTTCAGGGACTTCACCTCGTCCACGTTCAGGCCGAAGATCGCGCAGTTCTCGGCGCCCGCTTCCTCGGCGATCTCGATGTTGGCGCCGTCCAGGGTACCTATGGTGATGGCGCCGTTCAGTGCCATCTTCATGTTGCCGGTGCCGGACGCTTCATAACCGGCGGTGGAGATCTGCTCGGAGACGTCGGCCGCCGGGATCAGCTTCTCGGCCAGGCTCACGCGGTAGTTCGGCATGAACACCACTTTCAGCTTGCCCTGGATGCGGGCGTCGTTGTTGACCCGCTCCGCCAGCTTGTTGATGGCGTAGATGATATCCTTGGCCAGCTTGTAACCAGGCGCCGCCTTGGAGCCGAAGATGAACACGCGCGGGTGCATGTCATAGTCGGGGTTCGCCAGCAGACGACGGTAGAGCGCCATGATGTGGATGAGGTTCAGCTGCTGGCGCTTGTACTCGTGCAGACGCTTGATCTGGACGTCGAAGATCGCCTCCGCGCTCACCTCGATGCCGGTTTCGGCCTTGATGACCTTGACCAGCTTCTCCTTGTTGTGACGCTTGATGGTCATGAACTGCTGCTGGAAGGCCTGGTCGTCGGCAAACTTCACCACGCTGCGCAGCTTGTCGAGCTGCAGCGGCCATTCCTTGCCCACCACCTCGTTGTAGAGCTCGGCGAGCTCGGGGTTGCAGGCCAGCAGCCAACGACGCGGGGTCACGCCGTTGGTGACGTTGCACATCTTCTCCGGCCACAGCTCGGCGTACTCGGGGAAGAGATCCTCCTTCACCAGCTTGGAGTGGATCTCGGCCACGCCGTTCACCTTGGAGGAGCCGATGACGCACAGGTTGCCCATGCGCACCTTGCGCACGTCACCCTCTTCGATGATGGAGAGCTTGGCCTTGATGGCGTCGTTGCCCGGCCATTTCGGCTCGACCAGCTCGTTCAGGAAGCGGGCGTTGATTTCATAAATGATCTCGAGATGACGGGGCAACACCTTCTCGAACAGGCTGACGGACCACTTCTCCAGCGCTTCGGGCAGCAGGGTGTGGTTGGTGTAGGAGAAGACCTGATAGCAGATACCCCAGGCGGTATCCCAGGTCAGCCCTTCTTCATCCACCAGCACCCGCATCAGCTCGGGGATGGCCACTGTGGGGTGGGTGTCGTTGAGCTGGATGGCGATCTGCGCGGCAAAGTTGCCGAACTCGGCGCCATGGACCCGCTTGTAGCGACGCATGATGTCCTTGATGGAGCAGGCACAGAAGAAGTACTGCTGGATCAGGCGCAGCTCCTTGCCCGCGTCTGTTTCGTCGTTCGGGTAGAGCACCTTGGAGATGGTCTCAGCCTGGGCCTTCTCGGCCTGGGAGTCGACGTAACCACCGGCATTGAACACGTCCCAGTCGAAGAACTCGGAGGCGCGGGATTCCCACAGGCGCAGGATGTTGACGGTACTGCCGCCAAAACCGACGACCGGGATATCCCAGGGCACCCCTTTGATCTTGCGACCGGCGTGCCACACCTTCTTCAGGCCGCCCTTGTCACCAAACACTGTCTCCACGTAGCCGTAGAGCGGGATCTCCTGCACAGACTCGGGGCGGCAGATCTCCCAGGGGTTGCCATATTCGCGCCAGGAGTCCGGACGCTCGATCTGGCGGCCATCCTGAATTTCCTGACGGAACAGGCCGTGTTCGTAATGGATGCCATAGCCCACCGCCGGGTAGTTCAGGGTGGCCAGGGAATCGATGAAGCAGGCGGCCAGACGGCCCAGGCCGCCATTGCCGAGGGCCATGTCGGGCTCTTGCTCGCAGAGATCGGTCAGTTCCAGACCGAGTTCACCCAGCGCCTCTTCGCAGATCTTGTACAGGGAGAGGTTGTGCAGGTTGTTGGAGGTCAAACGCCCCATCAGGAATTCAGCAGAGAGATAGTGAATCGCACGAGTATCTTTCTTGAAGTGAGTCTGCTGAGTGCGGGTCAGGCGCTCGTACACCTGTTCATTGACGGCGGCAGCGGTCGCTTTCCACCAGGCATCCGGAGAGGCTTTCTGTTCGCTTGTACCCAAGGTAGAACGCAGGTGACGCACGATACTCGCCTTGAGCTGATCTTTATCCAGTTGGAGATCCTGGTCTGTCTTCTTCTTGGTAGCCATAAACCATTTTCCTTCGTTACAAATAAAAATGTCATCCCATTGGGGACCGGCGCTGTTGTTATCTCAGAATATGCTCCGGCGTGGGCATACTAGCTAAAGCCAGGGGTTGAAAAGTTAACGTGAGTCACACTTTAACGCATAAAAATGACAGTTTCACCATGAAAACCCTTTCCTTAAATTTCGGGGCGGGAAATAAAAATAACCTTTTAAATCAACACAATGCATGAATTCACAAAAGATAAATTCATGAATAGGTTTTCAATGTTTGCCTGCGGCTGAAAATACGTGAAAATAACTGCCAATATGATTGAAGGTGAAACCGCTTTCAATGCTTGCCATGTTCAGGCGGCAATAAAAGGAAGGTGCTCCAAGCGGAGCACCCTGCCCTGCCAATTAGCCATGGGCCTTGAACTGGTTGCTCATGGGATCATAGTGATACCCAATCTGCTGCAGACGGGTGGCCAGTTGATCCTCCGTCATGTCGTAATAAGCCAGCAGCTCTTCCAGACCATCGCACTCCAGCCGCAGCTTCTCGTTGATGATCCCGAGCAGAATGTTGGCATCCAGCCGCTGCAAGGTACTGACGTCCATCTTGCTCCCTCCTCTCGTCATACAGACTGTATAACCATGGGCGCCGACCCGCTATTTGTCTACAGCTCACAAAACACCCACCTCATGCCAAATAAAAATATTCTTTTTATTCATAACCTTAAGTATTGATATTGCCAATCCGCTCACATTTTTAGCCACAAGCGACTTGTCACTCCCGCAAGATGGAACTACTGTATGCACATACAGCATGGTTATTCATACAGGAACGACATATGAGCCAGCCCCTGAGTCACCGCCCTCTCTCCTCCTCTGCCGGTCTGATCACCACCTGGCCCACCCGCCATCAGAGCAAGATGGGGCATGATCAGCGGCTCGGTGCCAACCTTCACGAGACACCGCTGCTCGATGCGCTGGGCCGCCTGAGCCAGAGCGACCGCGGCTGGATCCTGCTCATCGCGCCGCCCGGCCTGCCCGTCGCCGAGCAGTTGCAGGCACAGGGGATCAACCCTGCCAGGGTGCTGGTCGTGCACGGTCGCAAGATCAAGAATTGGCAGCGTCTGCTGGAGCAGAGCCTGATCAATGGCCACTGTGCCGCCGTGCTGACCTGGCTGCCCGAACAGGTTGCCCTGGATCGCGGCAGACTGAACACCCTGGGCCAGCGCGCCGGCGTCTTGACCCGCTTCTTCGAACCCGTGCCCTCCCGGGGAGGCGCCCTTGGCTACGGCGGCCAGGATGTCTACCTGAACCATTGAGTAGGCCTACGGCTCCGGGCTGGTCTCTGAAAAGCCCCTTGCGTCATAGGGTCATAAGACCAGAGCACCATTATCAAGGCGTGGCGATCGGCAAACGAGGCGCACAAGAAAGGCGACCCTGAGGTCGCCTTCTGTCATCTCCATACCGGTGGCAGTTTCCCTGCCCGGCCCCCGACGGGGGCTGCGGATCACGCGAGCTTGGTATCCAGCTCGGCAATCTTGGCGGACCAGTAGGCCGGCCCGGTTTCATGGATGTTGTTGCCCTGGGAGTCGACCGCCACGGTGACCGGCATGTCTTCCACCTCGAACTCGTAGATGGCTTCCATGCCGAGATCGGCAAAGGCCACTACCCGCGCCTTCTTGATGGCTTTCGCCACCAGATAGGCGGCGCCACCGACCGCCATCAGATAAACGGCCTGGTGCTGCTTGATGCTCTCGACCGTCTTGGGGCCGCGCTCGGACTTGCCGATCATGCCGATGAGGCCGGTTTCTCCCAGCATCATGTCGGTGAACTTGTCCATCCGGGTGGAGGTCGTCGGGCCGGCCGGGCCGACCACTTCGTCACGCACCGCATCGACAGGGCCCACGTAATAGATGAAGCGGTTGGTGAAATCGACCCCTTCCGGCAGCCCTTCACCGTTCTTGAGCATGTCGGCGATGCGCTTGTGGGCGGCGTCGCGACCGGTCAGGATCTTGCCGGAGAGCAGCACGGTATCGCCACTCTTCCAGCTGGCGAGCTCGGCCTTGGTGATACCGTCGACGTTGACCCGGCGCACGTTGCCCCCCGCCTCGCGGGTGATCTCGGGCCAATCGGCCAGCTTGGGCGGGGTCAGCTCGGCCGGGCCCGAGCCATCGAGCTCGAAATGCACGTGACGGGTAGCGGCACAATTGGGGATCATCACCACGGGTTTGGAGGCGGCGTGAGTCGGCGCGGATTTCACCTTCACGTCCAGCACGGTAGTGAGGCCGCCGAGGCCCTGGGCACCTATCCCCAGCCTGTTGACCTTATCGTAGAGCTCGACCCGCAGCTTCTCTTCGGTGGTTTGCGGACCACGGGCGATCAGCTCCTGGATGTCGATGTGCTCCATCAGGGCTTCCTTGGCGAGCACGGCCGCCTTCTCGGCGGTGCCGCCGATGCCGATGCCCAGCATGCCGGGTGGGCACCAGCCGGCCCCCATGGTCGGCACCGTCTTGAGCACCCACTCGACGATGTCGTCGGAAGGGTTGAGCATCACCATCTTGGACTTGTTCTCGGAGCCGCCCCCCTTGGCCGCGATGCTCACCTCCACCTTGTCGCCGGGGATCATGTCGATGTGCACGACGGCAGGGGCATTGTCCTTGGTGTTCTTGCGGCTGCCCGCCGGATCGGCCAGCACGGAGGCGCGCAGCGGGTTGTCCGGGTTGGTATAGGCACGGCGGGTGCCTTCATCCACCATCTCCTGTACCGTCATGTCGCTGTCCCACTGCACCTGCATGCCGATCTTCACGAAACAGGTGACGATGCCGGTATCCTGGCAGAGCGGACGATGACCTTCGGCGGACATGCGGGAGTTGATCAGGATCTGGGCCAGGGCGTCCTTGGCAGCCGGGTTGATCTCCCTGTCATAGGCGGCCTTGGCGGCCTGAACGAAATCGAGGGGGTGGTAGAAGGAGATGTACTGCAGGGCGTCAGCAATGGAATCGATAAAGTCCTGTTTTCTAATGATGCTCATATCATCCTCACTGGTCCTTGTCCTCGCTTGCGCGAGCAAGGGCTTCCATATGAGCCGGGCCTTCGGCAGGCGGCAGGCGCGCCCGGAGCCGGCAGACTACGGCGTGTTTTTATAACGGTGTTTTTCTTAAAAATGCCGGCGGCCATGATACGCTTGAGCACCCGAACCGGCTAGGGAGCCGGGTGCAAACTGTTGCCTATGTAACAAAAAATGAAACCAAGACTGCATATCCACCATTTCGACCCGCAAACCTCGCTGCATGGCCTGTTCGCCCGGTTGCAGCACCAGCCCTGGGCCATCCTGCTGGAGTCCGCCGGTCCCCAGGGGCCCGACAACCGCTTTGACATCGTCAGCGCCGATCCCCTCGCCACCCTGGAGACCCGGGGTGACAGTACCTGCCTGAACCAGGCTGGCAACCTGAGCCACCATGACGACGATCCCCTCGCCCTGCTCGCCGACGTCCAGCGGGCCCTGCTCGGGGATCTGGTTGACGATGACTCGGGTCTGCCGTTTATCGGGGGTGCCATGGGGCTCTTTGGCTACGATCTGGGACGGCGATTCGAGCGCCTGCCAGCGCAGGCACAGGCGGACATCCAGGTGCCGGACATGGCGGTGGGGATCTACGACTGGGCACTGCTGCGGGACGTGGCGACCGACCGCTGGCAACTGGTGCACTGGGGAGACGAGACCGGACTCGCCCGTCGCCTCGCCTGGCTGATGGCGCAGACCGGGCGCTCATCTGCCCCTCTCGCCTTGCTGGGCCCCTGGCAGAGCAACATGACGCGAGCCGAATACGGTGACAAGTTTGCCCGCATCCAGGCATATCTGGCGGCGGGAGACTGCTACCAGATCAACCTGACCCAGCGTTTCAGTGCCCCCTATGAGGGAGGCGAGTGGTCCGCCTATTGCGCCCTCAGCGCCGCCAACAAGGCGCCGTTCTCGGCCTTTGTCCGCCTGCCCCGGAGCGCCATTATGAGCCTCTCCCCGGAGCGCTTCCTGCTGCTCGACGAGCGCCATATCGAGACCAAGCCCATCAAGGGCACCCGCCCCCGCCATCAGGATCCCGTCATCGACGCCCGGGTGGCCGACGCACTCGCCCACGCCGACAAGGACAGATCGGAAAACCTGATGATCGTGGATCTGCTGCGCAACGACATCGGCCGGGTGAGCCGCCCGGGTTCGGTCACTGTGCCGCACCTCTTCGCCGTGGAGTCCTTCCCCGCGGTGCATCACCTGGTCTCCACCATTCACGGGGAGCTGGACCCGCGCTGGCAAGGGGTGGATCTGCTGCGGGCCTGCTTCCCCGGCGGCTCCATCACAGGCGCCCCCAAGATCCGGGCGATGGAGATCATCGAGGAGCTGGAGCCCCACAGACGCAACGCCTACTGCGGCAGCATCGGCTACCTGAGCCAGCACGGGCGGATGGACACCAGCATCTGCATTCGCACCCTGATAGCCGAGGCCGGCCAGCTCCACTGCTGGGCGGGGGGCGGCATCATCTCCGACTCCGACCCCGACGCCGAGTACCAGGAGACCTTCGACAAGGTGGCCCGCATCCTGCCGCTGCTGGATACCCTGTGAACCCAGGCCCTCAGGGCCGCAATATGGAGACCCATGGAGATGACGAGCAGCGAGCTGCTGACCCGCTTCCTGTTGCAACGCCCCGCCCCCGCCCATCGCCTGGCGCTGGGGGGGCTCAAACCGGCGGCTGTGCTGATCCCCCTGGTGGAGCGCCCCCGGGGCCTGCACCTGTTGCTGACCCGTCGCAGTCCCGCCCTGCGCCACCATCCGGGGCAGATAAGCTTCCCCGGCGGACGCCAGGATCCGGACGATGAGAGCCTCATCCACACGGCGCTCCGAGAAACCGAGGAGGAGCTCGGCATTCCCGCCTCCCAGATCCGGGTCATCGGCAGCCTCACCCCCCTCAACACCATCTCCCGCTACGATGTGCTGCCGGTGCTGGCCATGCTCGATCCCGGCTATCGGGTGACCCTGAGCCCGGACGAGGTGGATCAGGCCTTCGAAGTGCCCCTCAGCCATGTGCTGGATCCGGCCCATCACATCGCCCTGACCCTGCCCAGGGCGGGAAAACGCCACACCATCTACTGGATCCCCTGGGAGCACTCTTTCATCTGGGGGGCGACCGCCAGCATGATCCGCCAACTGTCCCAACACCTCTCCGAGCAACATATTGACAACATGCAGGGATGAAGAATCGACCAATTAACATTCAAATAACACTGCATTTGATAAATAAATTTTGATTTTTTATTCTTTTGATCACATTTCTACAAGGAAGTACGGGTTTCTGCCTCATAAAGGTGAATTTGATCAACATTTTTGATGAAAAAAAAAGTATTCTTGCGCCGATTAATTAAAACCACACATTCGGGGTGAGACACATGTCCAATACAGTCACTGGCGCACAGGATGTTGCAGCCGTACAGGAGCAAGGAACCCGCTCAACCCAGGCTCGCGGTTGGAGCAAACAAGACACCACCTGGGTCATCAGCCTGTTCGGTACCGCCGTCGGCGCCGGCATCCTGTTCCTGCCCATCAACGCCGGCATGGGCGGCTTCTGGCCACTGGTGGTGATGGCGCTGCTGGTCGGCCCCATGACCTACCTGGCCCACCGCGGTCTGGCGCGCTTCGTGCTCTCTTCCAAGCAGCCCAATGCCGACATCACAGAGGTGGTGGAAGAGCACTTCGGCATGGGTGCCGGCAAGCTCATCACCCTGCTCTACTTCTTCGCCATCTACCCCATAGTGCTGATCTACGGGGTGGGCATCACCAACACGGTGGAAAGCTTCCTGGTCAACCAGCTGCAAATGACGGCGCCGCCGCGCTGGATCCTCTCCATCGTGCTGATCATGGCCATGATGTCCGTGATGCTGGCCGGCGAGAAGCTGATGCTCAAGGTCACCGAGTTCCTGGTCTACCCGCTCATCGCCATCCTGGCCGGTATCTCCCTCTACCTCATTCCGGACTGGACCGGCGCGGCCCTGAGTGAAGTGCCGAGCGCCAAGGATTTCGCCACCACCCTGTGGCTGACCATTCCGGTGCTGGTCTTCTCCTTCAACCACAGCCCGGCCATCTCCAGCTTCGCCCTGGCCCAGCGCCGCGATCACGGTGACCATGCGGTCGCCAAGTCCGACGCCATCCTCAAGCGTACCGCCGTCATCCTGCTGGGCTTCGTGATGTTCTTCGTCTTCTCCTGCGTGATGAGCCTGACACCGGCCCAGCTGGCGGAGGCCAAGTCCCAGAACATCGCCGTGCTCTCCTACCTGGCCAACCAGCATGCGAGCCCCATCATCTCCTACTTCGGCCCGCTGGTTGCCTTCGTGGCCATCGTCTCCTCCTTCTTCGGCCACTACCTGGGTGCCCGTGAAGGCCTGAAGGGGATGATCGTCCAGAACATGCGCAACTCCGGCAAGACCCCGAACCACAAGAAGATCGAGCTGTTCATCATCGCCTTCTTCATCCTGACCCTGTGGGCCGTGGCCGTGATCAACCCCTCCATCCTCGGGATGATCGAGTCCCTGGGTGGCCCCATCATCGCCACCATCCTGTTCCTCATGCCCATGTACGCCATCAAGCGCGTGCCGGCCATGGCGAAATACCAGGGTCAGATCAGCAACGTCTTCGTGGCAGTCATGGGCCTCATCGCCATCTCCGCCATCCTGTATCAGCTGGTCGGTTAATCCCGCCACCGATAGCGTCGGGCCAGCCTCTGGCCCGACACTCCCCGCAGCCCGGCAGATCCCCTCTGCCGGGCTGTGTTCGTTGTGAGGATCATGCTCCCGGGAGCAGGCGTTCAGATAGTCCCTTCCCGCGGCTCATGGCGCACTCCTCGGCCCAGCTCCCAGCCTTCTTGAGTACCCAGCTCCGCCTTGCCCATCCCCCTCACCCAAAGAGGGGCTCCTGCCCTCTCCCCTCACCAACCTTTTGCCCTGGCCCTTGCAGGCGCAGCGGCATCGGCTTGCATCGGATCAGGCCCCAGCACGACGTGTCCCTCTGACCGGGTTGCGCAGGACGGCAGGATCCCGCTTGGCAATAGCCCTCCGACTCAAGGGATGGGGTGGCCACAGGGCGCAGGCGCGCTCCGGTGGCGTGGCCCTGCACTTCGCCGTACAGGCTGCCCGGCCGTATCGCCTGCCCCCGCGATTGCCCATCCTCTGATGCGATGCGCCACGCCGCCGCTCAGGCAGCAGGAAGCAACGTCACTCATGGCGGAACCACGGGAAGCCGCGCACGCAGACCGGCCTTGGCAGCGGCACGCTGGCGGCCCAAGGTCAATTTGGGGAGCCCCCACCGCGGCCATGGCGACCCTGTGGGGTGGAAGGCTAGATCCAGGGAATGCGGGACATGCGGAATGTGGAGGACAGGGCCAGCAATAAAAAGCGCCCTCCGAGGAGGGCGCTGGCAACTCATGGCACGCGAGGGGATCAGGCTTCGCGGCTGGGGACCGGGGCCATGTCCAGCAGGCTTTCATCCTCGGCCATGCAGGCGGCCGCGGTGAACAGCACGTCGGTGGAGCTGTTGAGGGCCGTCTCGGCGGAGTCCTGCAGCACCCCGATGATGAAGCCCACGGCGACGACCTGCATGGCGATGTCGTTGCTGATGCCAAACAGGCTGCACGCCAGCGGGATCAGCAGCAGGGAGCCACCGGCCACGCCGGAGGCGCCGCAGGCGCTGACGGTGGCGACCACGGAGAGCAGAATGGCGGTAGCCAGATCCACTTCCATCCCCAGGGTGTGCACCGCCGCCATGGAGAGCACTGTGATGGTGATGGCCGCACCGGCCATGTTGATGGTGGCACCCAGCGGGATGGAGACCGCATAGGTGTCTTCCGGCAGGCGCAGCTTCTCGGCCAGCGCCATGTTGACCGGGATGTTGGCGGCGGAGCTGCGGGTGAAGAAGGCGGTCACGCCGCTCTCTTTCAGGCAGGTCAGCACCAGGGGATAGGGGTTGCGCTTGATCTTCCAGAACACGATGAGCGGGTTGACCACGAAGGCGATGAACAGCATGCAGCCGATCAGCACCACCAGCAGCTGGGCATAGCCGAACAGCGCATCGAAGCCGGTCTCGGCCAGGGTGGAGGCGACCAGGCCCAGGATGCCAAGCGGGGCGCAGCGGATCACGGCCTTGACGATGGTAGACACCCCGTGGGACAGGTCGGTGATCACCGCCTTGGTGCTCTCATTGGCGTGGCGCATGGCGATGCCAAGGCCGATGGCCCAGGCCAGGATGCCGATGTAGTTCGCCTCCAGCAGCGCCTTCACCGGGTTGGTCACCACGTTGAACAGCAGGGTCTGCAGCACCTCTGTGATGCCGCCCGGCGGGGAGATCTCGGCGCTGTTGGCCACCAGGTGCAGGTTGGAGGGGAACAGGAAGCTCGCGACCACGGCCACGGCAGCCGCCAGGAAGGTTCCCAGCAGATAGAGCATCAGGATGGGTTTCATGTTGGTCTTCTGACCCTGCTTGTGCCCGATGATCGCCGCCATCACCAGCACGAAGACCAGCAAGGGTGCAACCGCCTTCAGGGCACCGACGAACAGGCTGCCAAGCAGGCCCGCCGCCTTCGCCCATTCCGGCATGAACATGGCAAGGAGGATACCGAGTACCAGACCGACCAGGATCTGGCTAACCAGACTGGTGCTGTTCACCAGTCGAATGAGGGGGTGTTGTTGTGTCATCAAATAGTCCCTGTGCACCCATGGTGCGTGAATCATTAGTCCTGTTGGCAACCCGCCCACGCAAGGACACCGGTCCGGGGACCATGGCGCCGTCGGCAGATCTTCTGCTGGATCCGTCCGTTCGCGTGGGGTTGCGGACAAGGAATATCCCATCTGCCACCGTTTTTTTCCACATAATCACTGAAAAATATCAGGGTCACCTCACAAAAAATCTACAACAATGTGATAACACAATATCAACCGCGACCAAAATGTCACCAAACCAGTCCGATCCTCGGTCAACGCTGGACCAGAAGTGGTATGATGCGGCCCTTTCTCAGGGAGCCTTGCCATGATCACCTCTTTGTTAAGCCGACACTTCGGTTTCGATCGCTTGCGGCCCGGGCAGGAAGCGGTGATCAGCCGTCTGCTGGCCGGCAAGAGTGCGGCCGCCATCTTTCCGACCGGGGCCGGCAAGTCCCTCTGCTATCAGCTACCCGCCCTCGCCCTGCCCCACCTGACTCTGGTGATCTCGCCGCTGATCGCCCTGATGCATGATCAGCTCGCCTTCTTGCAGCGCAAGGGGATCGCCGCCGCGACCCTGGACTCCAGCCAGACGCCGGAGGAGAGCCGGCGCGTGATGCAGCAGGCCAGCGATGGCCGGCTCAAGATCCTGATGATCTCGGTGGAACGCCTCAAGAACGAGCGCTTTCGCCGCTTCATTGCCCAGATCCCCCTGTCCCTCCTGGTGGTGGACGAGGCGCACTGCATCTCGGAGTGGGGCCACAACTTTCGCCCCGATTACCTGAAGCTGCCGGATCATCGCCACGAGCTGGCCATTCCCCAGGTGCTGCTGCTGACCGCTACCGCCACCCCGGCGGTCATGGCCGACATGCAGGCCAAGTTCGCCATCGACGGGGACGATCTGGTGGTGACCGGCTTCTATCGTCCGAACCTGGATCTGGCCGTCATCCCGCTGGCCGGCAGCGCCCGCGACGCCTGGCTGCGCGAGGAGCTGCACCGGGATCCGGCCGCCCCCACCATCGTCTATGTGACCCTGCAGCACAGTGCAGAGCAGTGCGCCGCGCAGTTGCAGGCCAGCGGCATCCGGGCGTGTGCCTACCATGCGGGGCTGGATCCCGCCCTGCGCAGCCAGATCCAGCACGACTTCATGGCGGGCAGGCTAGACTGCATCGTCGCCACCATCGCCTTTGGCATGGGCATCGACAAGGCCGACATTCGCCGGGTCATTCACTACGATCTGCCCAAATCCATCGAGAACTACAGCCAGGAGATAGGCCGCGCCGGGCGCGATGGCCTCCCCTCCCGCTGCACCGTGCTGGCAAGCCGCGTCCAGTTGCCGGTACTGGAAAACTTCGTCTATGGGGATACACCCGACCGCACCGCCATCTTGGGGCTGCTCGGGATCCTGCAAGAGGCTGGCAGCGAGTGGGAATTTGGTCTGCTGCGCCTCTCCAACGAGACCAACATCCGCCAGTTGCCCCTCAAGACCCTGCTGGTCTATCTGGAGATGGCGGGCATCATAGCGCCGGCCTACAACTACTTTGCCGAGTACCGCTTCAGGTTCGTGCTGGAAAAGCAGGCGATCCTGGCCCGGTTCGATCCCAAGCGCCGCCAGTTTCTGGAGCAGGTGTTTGCCTGCGCCCCCCAGGCGCGCACCTGGTGCACCATGGACTTCGAGGCGCTGTGGCAAGGCTATCAGGGGGAACGCCAGCGCGCCGCGGCAGCGCTGGATTATCTGCAGCAGCAGGGCTGGATAGAGCTTGAAAGCAAACAGATGACCGAGGTGTATAGGGTGTTGCGCCAGGGGATCGACGTGGCGTCGCTGGCAGATCAGCTCCATGCCCTGTTCGAGCAAAAAGAGCAGAGTGAACTGGCCCGGCTGCAAGCCCTGCTGACCTTCTTCTCCTCGACCACCTGCCTCAGCCATGAGTTGGCCCGCTATTTTGCCGATGATGCGGCCCCCGAGCGGTGCGGGCACTGCTCCGTTTGCCGGGGAGAGGTCGCTCTATTGCCCCCGTTGCCGACGCCCGCCCTGCCGAACGAGCATGGCCTGCGCGCCTGGTGCGATCCCCTGGTGGCCCTGTGTCACAGCCGGGATCCCCGCCTGCTGACCCGCTTCCTGTGCGGCATCGCCACCCCGCTGACCACCCGGCTCAAGGCCAGGAGCCTGGCCGGTTTTGGCCAGCTGGCGGCCCATCCCTTCGCGGACGTGCTGACGGCGGTCTCCCGCCTCTATCCCGACGAATCCTGATCTGCCGGACGCTGAAAAAATAAGACCCTCGCGGGTGCGAGGGTCAAGCCAACGGAAACGTGCTTAAACAGAGCTTAGTATCTGCACAGTCACCCACTCTCTTGCTAAAGCGATGGCTGCTCGACACAGGGCCAATCTAAAGCAGCCAAAATGTAGCGTCAATGTAAAAATTAGAGTCAAAACACCAAACCAAGTGCATTACGTTGACGTAAACGACACCGCATTTCCTCTCCTTACGCGTCTATCCCTTGCCCCGCCTGCTGCACGCCACCGCAAGGCGGACAACCTGCGTTTTCCGCCCGTACCGCACAAATATTTATTTTTTTATGTCTTTGACATCGGCATCATTGTCGTGGCAAAAATAATTTAACAGTCAGTAACATAGGTATGTCATTGGCTGTCTCTTCCCGCACCAGGATCGG
Source organism: Aeromonas sp. R7-4 (assembly GCF_040908055.1). Classification (NCBI taxonomy): domain Bacteria; kingdom Pseudomonadati; phylum Pseudomonadota; class Gammaproteobacteria; order Aeromonadales; family Aeromonadaceae; genus Aeromonas; species Aeromonas sp. R7-4. Next base: position 31,660 of record NZ_JBFODA010000057.1, on the reverse strand, counting down.
GAAGCTCCCGTACAAACTTAAACCAATGATGGCGATGGATTACTGGGGGCTGTTGACTAGGCTTAAGAGGTAAACAGAACAAAAGTAGTGATCCACTCTTTTTCAGGGCAAGCGACTATAACGAGGGCTAAGTTATGGGCATCTTCGAGCACTATCAACAGCGGTATGAGAAGGCCAGAGAGGAGGAGTACAGCATCCAGGAGTTTCTGGATATGTGCAAACAGGACAAATCCTGCTACGCCTCCGCCGCAGAACGCCTGCTGACCGCCATCGGCGAGCCGGAAATGATCGATACCTCGACCAATCCGCGCCTCAGCCGCCTCTTTTCCAACCGCGTCGTCGCGCGCTATCCCGCTTTCAAAGACTTCTATGGCATGGAAGATGCCATCGAGCAGATCGTCTCCTATCTCAAGCACTCGGCCCAGGGCCTGGAAGAGAAGAAACAGATCCTCTACCTGCTTGGCCCCGTCGGCGGTGGTAAATCCTCGCTGGCAGAAAAACTCAAGTCCCTGATGCAGAAAGTCCCCATCTATCGCATCAAGGGCTCACCGGTCAACGATCACCCCTTCTGCCTGTTCGACATCGAAGAGGATGGCGAGATCCTGGAGAAGGAATACGGCATCCCGCGCCGCTACCTGAGGCCCATCATGTCCCCCTGGGTCGCCAAGCGCCTGCACGAATTTGGCGGCGACATAACCAAGTTCAAGGTGGAGAAGGTCAACCCCTCCATCCTGGATCAGATCGCCATCGCCAAGACGGAGCCTGGCGATGACAACAACCAGGACATCTCCTCCCTGGTCGGCAAGGTCGACATCCGCATGCTGGAACACTATGCCCAGGACGATGCCGACGCCTACTCCTACTCCGGCGCCCTGTGCAAGGCGAACCAGGGGATGATGGAGTTCGTGGAGATGTTCAAGGCCCCCATCAAGGTGCTTCACCCGCTGCTGACCGCCACCCAGGAGGGCAACTACAACGGCACCGAGGGGCTGTCCGCCCTGCCCTTCGACGGCATCCTGCTGGCCCACTCCAACGAATCCGAGTGGCAGCAGTTCCGCAACAACAAGAACAACGAGGCTTTCCTCGACCGGGTTTACATCGTCAAGGTGCCCTATTGCCTGCGGGTCTCGGAGGAGGTGAAGATCTATGAAAAACTGCTGTTCAACAGCGAGCTGACCGATGCCAAGTGCGCCCCGGGGACCCTGGAGCTGCTGGGCCAGTTCTCGGTGCTCTCTCGCCTGAAAGAACCGGAAAACTCCAGCCTCTACTCCAAGATGCGGGTCTATGACGGCGAGAGCCTGAAAGACACGGATCCCAAGGCCAAGAGCTATCAGGAGTATCGCGACTACGCCGGGGTGGACGAGGGCATGAACGGCCTGTCGACCCGCTTCGCGTTCAAGATCCTCTCCCGCGTCTTCAACTTCGACCACGCGGAAGTAGCTGCCAACCCGGTGCACCTCTTCTATGTACTGGAGCAGCAGATCGAGCGGGAACAGTTCCCGCAGGAGCTGCACGATCGCTATCTGGAGTTCATCAAGGGCTATCTGACCCCGCGCTACGTGGAGTTCATCGGCAAGGAGATCCAGACCGCCTACCTCGAGTCCTACTCCGAGTACGGCCAGAACATCTTCGATCGCTACGTCACCTACGCCGACTTCTGGATCCAGGATCAGGAGTATCGTGACCCCGAGACCGGCCAGCTGTTTGACCGCGCATCCCTCAACAGCGAGCTGGAGAAGATAGAAAAACCCGCCGGGATCAGCAACCCGAAAGATTTTCGCAACGAGATCGTCAACTTCGTGCTGCGTGCCCGGGCCAACAACGCAGGCCGTAACCCCAACTGGACCAGTTACGAGAAGCTGCGCACCGTGATCGAGAAGAAGATGTTCTCCAACACGGAAGAGCTGCTGCCGGTTATCTCCTTCAACAGCAAAACCTCGGCCGAGGAGCAGAAGAAGCACGATAACTTTGTCGAACGGATGATGGAGAAGGGCTACACCCGCAAACAGGTGCGCCTGCTCTCCGAGTGGTATCTCAGGGTACGCAAGTCATCCTGACCCTGCCGTGTTCAAGGGGGAGTTATGGCGCATTTTATCGACCGCAGGCTCAACGGCAAAAACAAAAGCGCTGTGAATCGGCAGCGCTTCATTCGCCGCTACAAGAAGCAGATAAAACAAGCGGTCTCGGATGCTGTCTCCAAGCGCAGCATTCAGGACGTGGACAAGGGAGAGAGCATCAGCATCCCGACCAAGGACATCGGGGAACCCCATTTTCATCAGGGGCAAGGCGGCAAACGGGAGATGGTGCATCCGGGCAACGACCAGTTCGTCTCCGGTGACAAGATTGACCGGCCCAAAGGGGGGGGCGGCGGCCAGGGCAGTGGCGAGGGCCAGGCTTCGGATCAAGGAGAGGGAGTCGATGATTTCGTCTTCCAGATCTCCAAGGACGAGTATCTGGATCTGCTGTTCGAGGATCTCGAGCTGCCACGGCTGCAAAAGACCCAGCTCAACCAGCTGATGGAGATGAAGACTTACCGGGCGGGCTACACCTCCAACGGGGTGCCCGCCAACATCAACGTGGTGAGATCCTTGCAGAACTCGCTGGCACGCCGCATGGCGCTGCAGGCAGGCAAGAAACGCCAGCTGCGCGAACTGGAGGAGCGGCTGGCCCAGCTGGTTCGCGAACCCAACGACCATTTCGCCGAGATGGCCCAGCTCGAGAAAGAGATCCGTGAGCTGAAGCGGCGCATCGAGGCAGTGCCCTTTATCGACACCTTCGATCTCAAGTTCAACAACTTCGTCAAACGACCCGTTCCCTCCAGCCAGGCGGTGATGTTCTGCCTGATGGATGTTTCCGGCTCCATGGATCAGGCCACCAAGGAGATGGCCAAGCGTTTCTACATTCTGCTCTACCTCTTCCTGAGTCGGACCTACAAGAATGTGGAAGTGGTCTACATTCGTCACCACACCCAGGCCAAGGAGGTGGACGAGCACGAGTTCTTCTACTCCCAGGAGACCGGCGGCACCATAGTCTCCAGCGCACTCAAGATGATGAACGACATCATCAACGAGCGTTACCCGGCCAATCAGTGGAACATCTATGCGGCACAGGCGTCCGACGGGGACAACTGGGCTGATGACTCCCCCCAGTGCAGGGAGATCCTGATGCGCGACATCATGCCTAGGGTGCGCTACTACTCCTACATCGAGATCACCACCCGCGCCCACCAGACCCTGTGGCACGAGTACGAGGCGGTGGCCGAGCAGTATGCCCACTTCGCGATGGAGCACATCCGCAAGGTGGAAGACATCTATCCGGTCTTCCGGGAGCTGTTCAAGAAGCAAGCGGCTTGAGGGATCACATATGGTAGAAACCGCGAGAAAAATAGCGCCGCTGGACGATGGTCCTGACTGGAACTTCGATCTGCTGGAGATCTATCACCAGGAGATTGCCCGGGTTGCCAAGTTCTATCGGCTGGACACCTACCCCAACCAGATCGAGGTGATCACGGCGGAGCAGATGATGGATGCCTACTCCAGCGTCGGCATGCCCATCGGCTACCAGCACTGGTCGTTCGGCAAGCGCTTCATCCACACCGAGCGCAACTACAAGCGCGGCCAGATGGGGCTGGCCTACGAGATCGTCATCAATTCGGATCCCTGCATCGCCTACCTGATGGAGGAGAACACCATGCCGATGCAGGCTCTGGTGATGGCTCATGCCTGCTATGGCCACAACTCCTTCTTCAAGAACAACTATCTGTTCAAGGCCTGGACCGATGCCTCCTCCATCATCGATTACCTGCTGTTCGCCAAGAACTACATCACCGAGTGCGAGGAGAAACACGGTATCGATGCGGTCGAACGCCTGCTCGACTCCTGTCATGCCCTGATGAACTTCGGGGTGGATCGCTACAAGCGCCCCCAGAAGATCTCGCTGGCCGAAGAGAAACGGCGCCAGAAGGCGCGGGAAGACTATCTGCAGACCCAGGTCAACGAGCTGTGGCGCACCCTGCCCAAGCAGCACAAGATCTCCGGTGTCGAGGACAGGCGTTATCCGGCCGAGCCCCAGGAGAACATTCTCTACTTCATCGAGAAGAATGCTCCCCTGCTCGAGCCCTGGCAGCGGGAAGTGGTGCGCATCGTGCGCAAGATCAGCCAGTACTTCTACCCGCAGAAACAGACCCAGGTGATGAACGAGGGATGGGCCACCTTCTGGCACTACACCATCCTCAATCACCTCTATGACGAGGGGAAGATCAGCGACCGCTTCATGATAGAAGTGCTCCACAGCCACACCAATGTGGTATACCAGCCCCCCTACAACAGCCGTTACTACTCCGGCATCAACCCCTACGCCCTCGGTTTCGCCATGTTCACGGACCTGCGCCGCATCTGCGAACACCCGACCGAGGAGGACAGGCACTGGTTCCCCGACTATGCCGGTACCAACTGGGTCGATACCCTGCACTTCGCCATGCAGAACTTCAAGGACGAGAGCTTCATCAGCCAGTTCCTCAGTCCCAAGGTGATGCGCGACATGAAGCTGTTTGCCATCGACGACGACGATCTGAAGAACTACCTCAGGGTCTCCGCCATCCACAACGAGGAGGGCTACCGGCTGGTGCGAAACACGCTGTCAGCCCAGTACAACCTGAGCAATCTGGAGCCCAACATTCAGGTCTACAACGTGGCGGTGAAGGGCGATCGCTCCCTCACCCTGCGCTACGTGCCCCACAACCGCATTCCCCTGGGTGAGTCGCGCCACGAGGTGCTCAAGCACCTGCACCAGCTGTGGGGGTTCGATGTGATACTGGAGCAGGACAACGGCGAGCTCTCCGCGGACATCATAGGTCGCTGCCCGGATCGCAAGAGCGCGACCTGATGGGCAAGGCGGGAGTCGCAAGCATAAAAAAACGCGCCATCAGGCGCGTTTTTCTTGATCGCGGCAATCAGTTGTCACACAGATTGCTTGGCATGTCCTGGCGCAACCGGGTCCACAACTTGCCCGACTCGATGCCGTACTGACGCACCGTCATGAACACGGCTTCGTGGTCCTTGGTCTCGGCCAGTTTCAGCAGCGTCTTGTAGTAGGCATCCGCCGTCTCGCGCGCCTGCTTGTCGGAGAAGTAATAACGCCCGACGCGGCTATAGAGCCCCTTGAACCCGTTGAGGATCAAGGCATAGATGGGGTTACCCGAAGCAAACGAGAGCTGGTGGTGCAGACGGTAATCGAAGTCCGCATAGGCTTCGGCCGTGTTCTCCACCTCGTCGGCACCGCGCAGGATCTCGGCGGCCTGATCCGGATTGTTGCGAATGGCGCCACGGATGAAGATGGTGCAGATGTTGGTGCGAGCCGACAGCAACTGGGCCACCAGATCCGGCACCTTGTCCTGATCGAGGCGCGCCAGGGTCTCCAGGATATTGAGGCCTGAGGTTTCCCAGAAGTTGTTCACCTTGGTCGGTTTGCCATGCTGGATGGTGAGCCAGCCATCGCGGGCAAGGCGCTGCAGCACTTCGCGCAAGGTAGTGCGAGTCACGCCAATCAGCTCGGACAATTCACGCTCCGCCGGCAGAATGGATCCAGGAGGAAAGCGATTGTTCCAGATGGACTCGATGATGTATTCCTCGGCAAACCCGGCAGGGCTTTGCGCTTTTATGACCATGTAGTGACTCTGTTGTAGTACGTAAAAAGGCTCACGAATAATAGCAAAGCCGGTCATGCTGGCAAGCAGAAGGTCAGTCCTCTGCTCACATTAACCCGATCTTTTTGTTAAAAATATGTATGCGGCGACAACGCGAGAGCCAACCAACCCCCAATGGGGGTGTAATACGCACTTCATCCCTGTGCAAGTTTCGCCACGTTATTTATAGTTATCGCTCCCTTGATTAAAATCATGTGCAATCAATCTGATACAGGTGAATATCCGGAAGTTCGGGTCGAGCCGGGCTCGACTGCATAGACGCAGATACCAACAACAGAACCGAGAACCATCATTATGCCAATCAGCCTAGGGCGCGCGTTTACAAAGAATTTTCTGGGCAATGCCCCGCGATGGTACAAGCTTGCCATCGTCCTATTCCTGCTGATCAATCCGATCGTCTTTCACCTTGATCCCTTCCTGGCTGGCTGGCTGCTGGTCGTCGAGTTCATCTTCACCCTGGCCATGGCCCTCAAGTGCTACCCCTTGCAACCCGGCGGTCTGCTGGCCATCGAGGCGGTACTCATCGGCATGACCTCGGCCGACCAGATCAAGCATGAGCTGGTGGCCAATATAGAAGTGCTGCTGCTGCTGGTCTTCATGGTGGCCGGCATCTACTTCATGAAGCAGTTGCTGCTCTATGTCTTCACCAAGATGCTGGTGCGCATCCACTCCAAGACGCTGCTCTCCCTCGCCTTCTGCCTGGTGTCGGCCTTTTTGTCCGCCTTCCTCGATGCCCTGACCGTGATCGCCGTGGTGATCAGCGTCGCCACCGGTTTCTACGCCATCTACCACAAGGTGGCCTCACGGGATGAGTCCGGCAATCTGCACCACGATGACGAGGAGATCGACGAGCTCTCCCGTCGGCATCTGAACGAATTTCGGGCCTTCTTGCGCAGCCTGATGATGCACGCGGCCATCGGTACCGCACTGGGAGGCGTCTGTACCCTGGTCGGCGAGCCCCAGAACCTCATCATCGGCGAGCAGGCGGGTTGGCATTTCGGCGAGTTTGCTGTTCGCATGTCTCCCGTCACCATCCCCGTGTTCCTCTGCGGTCTGCTCACCTGCATCCTGGTCGAAAGGTTCCGCTGGTTCGGCTATGGCACCCGGCTGCCCGAGCCCGTACGCCACATCATGGAAGCGTACGAACGCGAGGAAGAAGCCCAGCGTACCCCGCAAGACAAGGCCAAGCTGATCGTCCAGGCACTGATCGCCACCTGGCTTATCACGGGGCTGGCCCTGCATCTGGCCGCCGTGGGGCTGATCGGCCTGACCGTCATCGTGCTCGCCACTGCCTTCACCGGCATCACAGAGGAACACGCCCTCGGCAAGGCCTTCCATGAGGCGCTGCCCTTCACCGCCCTGCTCACCGTCTTCTTCAGCGTGGTGGCAGTGATCATCGATCAACAGCTGTTCAAGCCGGTGATCCAGTGGGTGCTGGCGGCCAAGCCCGAGGATCAGCTCGCCCTCTTCTATCTGGCCAACGGCCTGCTCTCCATGGTCAGTGACAACGTCTTCGTCGGCACAGTCTATATCAACGAGGTGAAGACGGCGCTGATCAACGGGGCCATCAGCCGCGCCCACTTCGATCTGCTGGCGGTGGCCATCAACACGGGCACCAACCTGCCCTCGGTCGCCACCCCCAACGGCCAGGCCGCCTTCCTGTTCATGCTGACCTCGGCCCTGGCCCCCCTGCTGCGCCTCTCGTACGGCCGCATGGTATGGATGGCCCTGCCCTATACCCTGGTGCTGGGCCTGGTCGGCTTTTTCTCCGTGGAGCTGTTGCTCGGCCCCGCCACCGAATGGTTCTACCAGGCGGGTTGGCTGATGGAGCACGCCGCCGTGCCCCTGTCGGCGCCGGCGGCACACTGATGGTGAAAGGGGCTGTACGGCCCCTTTCTTTTTGGATGGGGCTCTGCTCTAATTCAGCCACTATTTTCTCTGTGAGATCAATCAGATGATCGAGTTTCTTCGCCGCATTGCCAGCCATCGCCTGGCCTGGGGATTGCTGGCCGCGTCCGCCCTCTTTCTCGAACTGTGCGCCCTCTTCTTCCAGCACGTGCTGGGCCTGCACCCTTGTGTCATGTGCATCTACGAGCGGATCGCCATCCTGGGCGTGCTGGTGGCCGGCCTGCTCGGCATGGTGGCGCCCCAGAAGTGGTATGTGCGCTGGAGCGCCATGCTGCTGTGGGGCTACAGCGCCTTCTGGGGCCTGAAGCTGGCGCTCAAGCATGTGGATTATCAGATGAACCCCTCCCCCTTCAACGTGTGCGAGGGCTTTGTCGACTTCCCCAGCTGGGCGCAGCTGGATCAGTGGATCCCCTGGATGTTCTATCCGGACGGAGATTGCAGCGAGATCAGCTGGCAATTCCTCGGCTTCTCCATGCCCCAGTGGCTGGTCGCCATCTTCGCCGCATACCTGCTGGTCTTTGTGGTGGTCGCCATCGGCAACCTGATCAAGGGTCGCTGCTGCAACTGAGCCGGGAGGCACGCATAAACAAAGGAGGGAGCCGATGGCTCCCTCCTTTGTTTATGCGTCAGATCACGCCTGGACTCTGGTTCCTCAGCGGTGAGTTGCCATCTTCGTCTCCAGATTGCCGATTGCCATCGTGACCATCGGCAATCTGACAGTGAGCAGGCCACAAACAGAAAGGGAGCCATCGGCTCCCTTTCTCATTTCATTGCGCCACGGAACAAGAAGCTCAGGAGGCCACCTTGCCGGCATCCATCCTAGCCTTCACCATGCCGACCACCATGGGCAGCAGGGAAATGCCGATGATGCCGAAGATGAGCAGGGTGAAGTTGTGACGCACCACCGGCAGATTGCCGAAGAAGTGACCCGCATAGACGAAGGAGAGCACCCACAGGAGGCCGCCCACCAGATTGAACGCCAGGAAGCGTGGATAGGTCATGGCACCCATCCCCGCCACGAAGGGCGCAAAGGTGCGCACTATGGGCAGGAAGCGGGTGATGATGATGGTCTTGCCCCCGTGCTTGGCATAGAAGGCGTGGGTCTTGACCAAGTAATCGCGGCGGAAGATCTTCGAGTCCGGATTGCGGAACAGCTGCTCGCCGAAAAAGTGTCCTATGGTGTAGTTCACCACGTTGCCGAGCACTGCGGCGATGATCAGCACCCCTGCCAGGGTATGCACGTCCAGCACGCTGCCCACCGTCAGGGCCCCGGCGGCAAACAGCAGGGAGTCGCCAGGCAGGAAGGGGGTGACCACCAGGCCTGTCTCGCAGAAGATGATGAGAAACAGGATGGCGTACACCCAGATCCCGTAGTGTTCGAACAGCTCTTTCAGGTGCACGTCAACGTGCAGGATAAAGTCGATGGCAAAGAGGATCAGATCCATTTTTTGGGTACTCATGAAGTGAACGGCGTGGAGTCTACGCCAATGAGACCTGGCTCACAATCACCCCAGGGTCCCCTTTTTCGCCCCCATACAAAAGGAGCCATTCAATACCCTTAACTGGCGCCCCCGGTGGCAAGAAAAAAACTGCCATGAACGGGGTCAGATCGGGGTCAATCGGCCTTGTCCAGAGAGGTCAGCACGGCATCGGGCAAGCACCTCTCCCAGCCCCATAACAGAAGCAGCAACAGGCTGATATCGTCGAGCCAGCCAAAGAGCGGCACCAGGTCGGGCACCAGATCCACCGGGCTGATGCCGTAGAGCAGAATAAAGATGACCAGCCCCCGCGCCCACCAGGGGGTGGACGGATGGCGAAACCCCAGGTAGAGGCGGCGCAGCCGCCGCCAGATAAGCCAGCGTCTGGCGCTCACGACTCGATCAACTCGCTGCGCAGCCGCTGGATCTGATCCCGCAGCGCCGCCGCCTGCTCGAACTCCAGATCCCGCGCATGCTGGAACATCTGCTCCTCCATCCGCTTGATCTCCTTGGCGATCTCGCTGGCGGAGCGGGCATGGTACTCCCCCTGCGGCTCGGCGGCCTTGCGGCTGCCCCGCCCGGCCTTGCCCGCGGTGCGGCTGCCCCCCATGTCCATCACGTCCCCGATGGACTTGTTGAGCCCCTTGGGCACGATGCCGTGTTCCAGGTTGTGGGCGTGTTGAAGGGCGCGGCGCCGCTCGGTCTCCTCAATGGCCACCTGCATGGAGTTGGTGATGGTATCCCCGTAGAGGATCACCTTGCCGTTGAGGTTGCGCGCCGCCCGGCCGATGGTCTGGATCAGCGAGCGGGTGGAGCGCAGGAAGCCCTCCTTGTCCGCATCCAGGATGGCCACCAGGGAGACCTCTGGCATGTCGAGGCCTTCGCGCAGCAGGTTGATGCCCACCAGAACGTCGAATTTGCCGAGGCGCAGATCGCGGATGATCTCCACCCGCTCCACGGTATCGATGTCGGAGTGCAGGTAGCGCACCCGCACCTCGTGATCCGCCAGGTATTCGGTCAAGTCCTCCGCCATCCGCTTGGTGAGGGTGGTCACCAGCACCCGCTCCTCCACGGCCACCCGCTTGCGGATCTCGGAGAGCAGGTCGTCCACCTGGGTGCTGACGGGCCGCACCTCCACCTCGGGATCCAGCAGGCCGGTGGGACGCACCACCTGCTGCACCACGTCGCCGCCAGACTTCTCCAGCTCATAGGGGCCTGGGGTCGCCGAGACGAACACCGTCTGCGGCATCAGGGCCTCGAATTCGTCGAATTTCAGCGGCCGGTTGTCGAGCGCCGAGGGAAGCCTAAAGCCGTACTCCACCAGGGTCTCCTTGCGAGAGCGGTCGCCCTTGAACATGGCACCTATCTGCGGCACCGTGACGTGGGATTCGTCGATGATGAGCAGGCCGTCCCCCGGCAGGTAGTCAAACAGGGTGGGCGGCGGCTCCCCCGGCGCGCGGCCGGAGAGGTAGCGGCTGTAGTTCTCGATGCCGGAGCAGTAGCCGAGCTCCTGCATCATCTCCATGTCGAACTGGGTGCGCTGGCTGATGCGCTGCTCCTCCACCAGCTTGCCCAGCGACAACAGCTGCTCACGGCGGCTCTTGAGCTCCTCCTTGATGTGCTCGATGGCGCCGAGTATGGTCTCGCGCGGGGTGGCATAGTGGGTCTTGGGGTAGATGGTGTAGCGCACCACCGTCTGCTCGATGGCGCCGGTCAGCGGGTCGAACAGGGAGAGGCGCTCCACTTCTTCGTCAAACAGCTCCACCCGCAGGGCCAGCTTGTCCGATTCGGCGGGGTAGATGTCGATCACCTCCCCCCGTACCCGGAAGGTACCGCGCTGGAACGCCATGTCGTTGCGGGTGTACTGCAGCTCGGCGAGGCGACGCAGGATATCCCGCTGATTGATCAGGTCCCCCACTTTCAGGTGCAGCATCATGCTGAGGTAGGCCTGGGGATCCCCCAGGCCATAGATGGCCGACACCGAGGCGACGATCACCACGTCGCGCCGCTCCAGCAGCGCCTTGGTGGCCGAGAGCCGCATCTGCTCGATGTGATCGTTGATGGAGGCATCCTTCTCTATGAAGGTGTCCGTGGTCGGCACATAGGCTTCCGGCTGGTAGTAGTCGTAGTAGGAGACGAAATACTCAACCGAGTTATCTGGGAAGAACTCCTTCATCTCCCCGTAGAGCTGGGCCGCCAGCGTCTTGTTGGGCGCCAGTATCATGGTGGGGCGATTGAGAGTCGCGATGACGTTGGCCATGGTGAAGGTCTTGCCCGAGCCGGTCACCCCGAGCAGGGTCTGGTGGGCCAACCCGGACTCTATGCCGTCGAGCAGCTGGGCGATGGCCCTCGGCTGATCCCCGGCGGGTTGAAACTGGCTGGCCAGCTTGAAAGGCTTATTCATGACGACTCCCGGCAAAAAACGGCAAGAGTGCAGTGTACCCCGAGTTGACGGGCCTGGGTATCCGCCGGCCTGCCCTGATGGCTATTGACCCCGAAATACGACCTCTGTATGATGCACCTCCTTGCCTGATGTTCCCCCGTAGTTCAGTCGGTAGAACGGCGGACTGTTAATCCGTATGTCACTGGTTCAAGTCCAGTCGGGGGAGCCAATTCCTCACCATCTCGGTGCAAGTTATCCACTTTAGTGCTTTCCTCTGCCAATTTTAATGCACAAGCCCTGCCTTGCTGCACGCCTCCCTTTTGAACCCCCGTCACTGACCGGCAGCGTTTTGTTCTGTCGCGCATAACTATTTGATTTTTATAGAAACAATTTATTGCCGGTATTTTTTGAACAGCCCTTGAAGCCCAGTAATAGCGCGGGCTACAGCCTGATCACCAAGTTTCATGAACAGGGTTATCCACAGTTTCTGTGGGTAAGTTGACCAAAGCCAATGTTCATCTGGGTTGGCAGCGATTGTCTCCGGTTTGGCGAGGCGACGCACCGCTCGCCCCATTTTCTGCTGTTTTTGTCCGCCCCCCTAAATGGGGTCAACCAGGGCAACGCCCCCACCCCGGCGCGGTCTTTTTTCGCCATGCCCCGTGCCACGGGTCAGCCCTCGCCGGACGACAAATGGGGTTCTTTTGTATCCCTTCACTGACCTCAGTGAAAAATGCTGAAAACCATGCCCAATCGCTCCCCATACAGCAGGTAATAAATTGTCCACAGGGCCGTCGGCCCTTCCCCTCCCGACAGCAGAAATCACTCATTGACACCGGATCCGGCAGCGTAAAGTAGAGTATTTTTCCTCCTGGGCGCCGCGCATCCCTCACCCCTCTGGTCGAGGCGCCACTTAACTGGCTGTCGATCCGCTTTGGCGCTTCTTTCTTGCCAAGGGATACGGCACAATATCGGCCCCACTTTTTTCCTCGGTTTTTCCGGGCATGACCATAGATTTCGTGACACTGCTACATCAAAGCGACTCCCTGCTGCTGTTCGTGGTACTGGCCTTCGGCCTGCTGCTGGGCAAGGTCCGCATCGGCAACTTCCAGATAGGCAATACCATAGGGGTGCTGTTCACCGCCCTGCTGTTCGGCCAGATGGGATTCCAGTTTTCCACCTCCACCGAAAACGTCGGCTTCATGCTGTTCATCTTCTGCGTGGGGATTGAAGCGGGGCCGCACTTCTTCAGCGTCTTCTTGCGCGACGGCATCCACTACATCACCCTGACCCTGGTGATCCTGCTGAGCGCCCTGTTGCTCACCGTGGGGCTGGCCAAGTTCTTCAACCTGGGGCCCGGCATGGCGGCCGGCATCCTGGCGGGGTCGCTCACCTCCACCCCGGCGCTGGTGGGCGCCCAGGATGCCCTGCGCAGCGGCCTGCTCAACCTCCCCCATCAGACCGACATGCAGTCGGTGCTCGACAACATGGGCATCGGCTATGCGCTCACCTATCTGGTGGGGCTGGTGGGATTGATGCTGGTGGTGCGCTACCTGCCTTCCCTGGCGCGGCTCGACCTCAACACCGAGGCCCAGAAGATCGCCCGCGAGCGGGGCCTCTCCGACAGCGAGAGCCGCAAGACCTACCTGCCCATCATCCGCGCCTATCGGGTCGGCCCGGAGCTCGCCGCCTGGATCGGCGGTCGCACCCTGCGCGAGACCGGCATCTATCCTCACACCGGCTGCTACGTGGAGCGGATCCGCCGCAACGGCATCCTGGCGAGTCCGGATGGTGACGCCGTCATCCAGGAGGGAGACGAGATCGCCCTGGTGGGCTACCCCGAGAGTCACGAGAAGCTCGACGTCAACTACCGCAACGGCAAGGAGGTGTTCGACCGCAACCTGCTTGACCTGCAGATCGTCACCGAAGAGATAGTGGTGAAGAACGACGCTGTGGTGGGTCGCCACCTGGTGGAGCTCAACCTCACCGAGAAAGGCTGCTTCCTCAACCGGGTAGTGCGATCCCAGATCGAGATGCCGTTCGATCGCAACATCATGCTGCAGAAGGGTGACGTGCTGCAGATCAGCGGCGAGAAACAGCGGGTCAAGCTCCTGGCCAACAAGATCGGTTTCATCAGCATCCATAGCCAGACCACGGATCTGGTGGCCTTCACCACCTTCTTCGTGCTGGGCCTGCTGATAGGCTCCGTCTCCCTGGTGTTCGGCCAGATAGAATTCGGCCTCGGCAACGCCGTCGGCCTGCTGCTGGCGGGCATCCTGATGGGCTATCTTCGGGCCAACCACCCCACTGTGGGCTATGTGCCGCCGGGCGCCCTGCGTCTGGCCAAGGATCTCGGCCTCGCCGTCTTCATGGTGAGCACCGGGTTGAAAGCGGGGGGCGGCATCCTGGATCACCTGAGCGAGGTGGGCATGGTGGTGCTCTTCTCCGGCATGCTGGTAACCACACTGCCGGTGCTGGTGGGTTACCTGTTCGGGGTCTGGGTGCTGAAGATGAACCCGGCCCTGCTGCTGGGGGCCATCACCGGGGCCCGCACCTGCGCCCCGGCCATGGACGTGGTGAACGAGGCAGCCAACAGCTCCATCCCGGCGCTCGGCTATGCCGGCACCTATGCGGTGGCCAACGTCATGCTGACCCTGGCGGGCTCCTTCATCATCGGCTTCTGGTTCTAGGCCGGCTCGGGTCTTGAATATGCAATGAAAAGAGGGAGCCCACGGGCTCCCTCTTCATTTGGTGTTCTCCCCGGCCAGGCCCCCAACCGATAGTGAAGATCGTGCTATCACCCGAGCGCAATCAAACCCAACGAGCTAAGGGGTCCTCTGAGCCACGCTTACACTCAATAAAACGAGTGAGGTGAACATCATGAAACGCTTATGGATTGTCATTTTTTGGGTGCTTTGTTCCCTGTCCCCGGCCTGGAGTGCCGAGCCAGATAAAAAAGCCACCACCGAGGAAGAAGAGGAGCGCAGCGCCCTGGCCTTTGACAGCGAGGAACTCGCCAAACCCATGCTGGGGGATCTCGACGCCATGCTGGAGCGGCGCACCATACGGGTGCTCACCACCTACAACAAGACCGGCTACTTCATCAACAAGGGGGTGCAACGGGGGGTCACTTACGACGCCTTCATGCAGGTGGAGAAACGCCTCAACGAACAACTGCGCAAGCAGAAGGCCATCAAGCGTCACCTCAAGGTGCACTTCGTCTTCATTCCCGTCGCCCGCGAGGCCCTGCTGACCTCCCTCATCGAAGGCAAGGGGGATATCGCCGCCGCCAACCTCACCATCACGGACAAGCGCAAGAAGCAGGGGGTGGTGTTCAGCGATCCCTTGCTCGAGAACGTGCGGGAGCTGCTCGTCTCGGGCCCCGATTCCCCCAAGGTGGAGAGTGCCGCCGATCTGGGTGGCAAGACCATCTTCGTGCGCCCCTCCTCCAGCTATTTCGAGAGCCTCATGGCCTATAACCAGGCCCGCAAGGCGGCGGGAGAGCCCCTCATCGACATCCAGCCCGCCTCCGAAGTGCTGGAAGATGAAGATCTGGTGGAGATGGTGAACGCGGGCCTGCTTCCCTTCATCGTCATGGACGAGCACAAGGCCCGCTTCTGGCAGAAGATCTTCCCCAAGATCACCATTCATGAAACCCCGGTGTTCCGGGAGGGGGGCATCATCGCCTGGGCGGTACGCCAGGACAGTCCCAAGCTGCTCGCCATGCTCAACGAGCAGATCAAGGCGATCCGCGGCAAGGCGACGGGGGAGGACGTACTGGCGCGCTATCTCAAGCAGAACAAGTTCGTCAAGAGCGCCGCCGCCGAGGCCGAGCGCAAGAAGTTCCTGCAGGTGGTGGAACTGTTTCGTGAATACGGCGAGAAATACGACGTGGACTGGCTGCTGGTCGTCGCCCAGGGCTATCAGGAGTCCGCCCTCAACCACAAGGCGCGCAGCCATGTCGGCGCCATCGGCATCATGCAGATCATGCCCGCCACCGGCAAGGGGCTGAAGGTGGGCGACATCCGCCAGCTCGAGCCCAACATCCACGGCGGCGTCAAATACATGCGCTGGATGATCGATCACTACTACGCCGACGAGCCCATGACCGCCCTCGACAAGGCATTATTCTCGTTTGCCTCCTACAACGCCGGTCCCGCCCGGGTGGCGCGGCTGCGCACCGAGGCGAAGAAACGGGGGCTGGATCCCAACGTCTGGTTCCACAACGTCGAATACGTGGCGGCGGAGAAGATAGGAGCCGAGACCGTCACCTATGTGGGCAACATCTACAAGTACTACATCGCCTACAAGCTGGTGATGGAGCAGATGCAGCTGAGACAGCAAGCCAGCGAGACCCTCAAACGGCAGGAGCAACCCGCCGACAAGGCGACCGCCAAGGAGACCAAGTCCTAGAGCCGCCACCCGGCGTTTGCAAACAACAGGCGGGCCTTCCTCGGAAGGCCCGCCTGTTGTTTGCCCCCTAATCAGAGCCCCCCTCCTCCCACGGAGTTAAGACGGCCAGTGCAGGATGGAGCGGCACTGCGGCAGGCAGTCAGGCCTCCTTTTCGCCTCGCAGCAGCTCGAGCAGCAGGCTGCCGTCTCGCAGGGCCTTGTGCACCTGCACCGAGGTGGGCTTGGTGGGGTCTTCATAGAAATGGGTGGACTCGATCTGCAGACGCACCAGGTACTCGGCCGGCAGCTGGCTCGCCAGGGACTGGTGCAGCATGGGGAACAGCAGGCGATCGGCCCGGGTGATCTCCCCCCCCAGCAGCAGCTTGCCCGGGTTGAGCAGGCAGATGAGGTTGGCCAGCACCCGGGAGAGGCGCCCCGCCGCCTGGTGCAAGATGTCCTGGCAGAGGCTGTTGCCCGCCAGCGCCAGCTCGCACAGCTCGCGGATGGTGACGACCTCGGGCAGATCGTGCTCCTGCATCCGCTCGCGCAGGTCCCGGTACTGGGCCTCCAGCGCCTGATTGGTCACCAGGGTGCAGGCGCAGCCAAAGCCACCGCAGTAGCAGCGCTGGCCGTAGGGCTCGAGCTGCAGGTGGCTGAGATCCCCGAGCAGGGCCGCCTCGCTCTCGATGAGCTGGCCGTTGACCACCATGCCCACCCCTATGTCGTTGTGCACGAACACCAGCACCGCATCGGCACAGTTCTTGGCGGCACCCCACTCCCGCTCGGCCTGGATCCAGGTGCGCACGTCACCGCTCACCAGCACGGGGACCGAGAAGGCCTCCTGCAGGGTGGGCCCGAGGGGCCAGTTGCGCAGATCGTAATAGGGGAAGTGCTTGACCATGCCGGAGTGGCGCTCCACCTGCCCCGGCAGGCAGAGGGCGATGCAGGCCAGGCGCAGCGCCTTCTTGGGCAGGAAGCCCTCGATGGCCCGCACCAGGCTCGCCAGCAGGGAGGCCCGCTCCCCCTCGTTGAAGACGTGGCGATGGCGCGCCATGGAGCGGCCCGCCAGATCGAACAGGGCCATGTCCACATAGCCGCGCCCAAGGCGCATGGAGAGAAACTGGAAGCGGCGCTCGTTGATGCGCAGCAGGGTCTGACGGCGGCCACGGCCCACCGAGCTCTCGCCACAGGTAACCACCAGACCGCCATCGAGCAGCTCGCGGGTGATCTTGGTGATGCTGGCGGGAGATAGGCCGGTCAAACGGGACAGATCGGTACGGGACAGCTCCTTGTGCTCCTCCAGGCTGGCGTAGACCAGGCCGTAGTTGAGCTGACGGATCAAATCGATACTGCCTTTCACGATCTCATTCATAGGGTTGGGGCTAACGAAAGGAACGAATGGCGCGATTTTCCCACATTCTGTGCCGATCCCCAAATTTGCCGTCTGGATATCCCGTCCAGACGGCAAAAATGTGACTAGTAACGGAAGCGGGAGACGAGTTGACGCAATTTGTCACCCGTGCCGGCCAGGGCGCGGGTGGTGGTGTTGGACTCCCCGGCCGCCTCGGTCAGCTCGCTGACGATCTGCTGGATGGCCACCAGGTTCTTGTTGATCTCCTCGGAGACCGCGTGCTGCTCCTCGGCGGCGGTCGCTATCTGGATATTCATGTCGTTGATGGTACCGACGGCCGCCACCATGCTGTCGAGGGAGCTGGCGATGTGGCTCGCCTCCTGCACCGTCTCCTGGCTGCGGGCCTCGCTCGCCTGCATCACCTCCACCGCCTGCCTGACCCCGCCCTGCAGCCGCTGGAGCATCTCGTTGATCTCCTTGGTGCTTTGCTGGGTGCGACCGGCCAGGGAGCGCACCTCGTCCGCCACCACCGCAAAGCCGCGGCCCTGCTCGCCGGCCCGTGCCGCCTCGATGGCGGCGTTGAGCGCCAGCAGATTGGTCTGATCGGCGATGCCGCGAATGACCTCCACCACGGACCCTATCTTGCCGGTCTCGTGGGCGAGCTGCTCAATGACACCGGCGGCCACGTGTACCTCGTCCACCAGCCGGTTGATGCTGCCGATGGCGCTGTTCACCACACCGCGGGCGGCGTCAGATTCGCGGGCCGCATCGCTGGTGGCGCAGGCCGCGTTGGAGGCGCTGGCCGCCACCTCCTGGGCGGTGGAACTCATCTCGGTCACGGCGGTGACCACCTGATCCGTCTCCTTGCCATGGCCCTGCATTTGCCTGTCTGCGTGCTCGCTCAGGCTGTGCAACCTGTCCACGGCGCCGAGCAGCTGATGGCTGGTCTCCCCCACCTGGCTCACCACCGACTGGATCCGCTCGACGAAACGGTTGAAGGCGGTGGCCAGCTGACCCACCTCATCCTTGCTCTGCACCTTGAGGCGCCGGGTCAGATCCCCTTCCCCGTCGGCGATGTCGTTGAGGGCCGAGACCGCGTCCGCCAGCGGCCGGGTGACCCGGTTGCCGATCACCACGGTGGCGGCCAGGGTCACCCCCAAGATCACCAGGATGAGTAGCACGCTGCTTTGCAGGGAGGCGTGCATGGTCTCCTCCCGCTCGCTGCGCAGGGCCGCCAGCTCGTTGTCGATATCGTCGATGTAGAAACCCGTGCCCACCACCCACTGGTACTTGTCGAGCACCAGGTTGAAGGAGAGCTTGGGGGCATCCCGGCCGAGGGACGGCTTGTTGGTCCAGTATTCGGAGAAGCCGTCTCCCTCCCGCGCCGACTTGATGATCCCCTGGATCAGGAAGGTGCCCTTGGCATCCTTGTCCTGCCAGCGATTCTTGCCCTCCATCTCGGGGCGGGTCGGCAGCAGCACAGTGTTCCCCTGGTAGTCGTAGACGAAGAAGTAACCGTCACTGCCATAGCGCAAGGGGCGCAGGATCTCGGTCACCCGCTGGCGGGTCTCTGGGTTGTCTGGCCCGGCATAGGCCTGCTCGATGGCCGTCTTGGCCAGCATCAGGTAGCTGCTGAGCAGGGCCTTGCGCTCCTTGACCGCCTTCTCCCTCGCCACCACCAGATCGGACTCCAGACCGTTCCTGGCCACCAGGTAGTTGCTGAGGTTGACCACCAGAGCCATCAGCAGCACGGGGATGGCCCCCAGCAACAGAATTTTCTGCTTTAGCGTCATCTTGTACTTCCTTTAGCCATTTTATTGTGGGTGCTTCGTTCCTACTCGCTCAGCCATGGAGTGCTGGCCGAGGGGGGAGTGCCTTCGCTACAATCCCGCCACCTTTTATTATCGACCCGATGAGCTGACCCATGAGCCAATGTCCTTGCGGTTCCTCCCTCCCCCTCTCCCAGTGCTGTGGCGTGCTCCACGCAGGCCAGCCCGCCGCCAGCCCGGAGCAGCTGATGCGCTCGCGCTACAGCGCCTTCGTGCTGGGATTGGGGGAGTACCTGGTCCACAGCTGGCACCCTGACTTTCTGCACGGCCTGACGGCGGCCGAGCTCTCCCGGACCGATACCCGCTGGGACGGCCTCGAGATCCTCGCCAGCCAGGGCGGCCCCCTTGATGAGACCGGCACGG
Organism: Aeromonas sp. R7-4; assembly: GCF_040908055.1. Taxonomy (NCBI): domain Bacteria; kingdom Pseudomonadati; phylum Pseudomonadota; class Gammaproteobacteria; order Aeromonadales; family Aeromonadaceae; genus Aeromonas; species Aeromonas sp. R7-4. The sequence continues at coordinate 12,255 of NZ_JBFODA010000057.1, read as the reverse complement.
TGGAGTTCAAGGCCTGGTTCCTGGAGGGGAACGAGCGTCACTGCCTGCACGAGCGATCCCGCTTCGTGCGTCATCAGGGGCGCTGGGTCTACACCGACGGCGAGCAGGATCCGGCGCCGCTGCGGGTTGGTCGCAACGACCCCTGCCCCTGTGGCAGCGGCAAAAAGTTCAAGAAGTGCTGCGGCTGAGCGCCGTGACTCGTGTCGACAGAGGGGGCCCGGTGGCCCCCTCTGCTGTTGCTGGAGTGTGACAACAATCACGCTTTGCTCATTAACACCCCTTTTTATGAGCGTTTACGAACATTAACTTGGCCCATATCAAACATTTCCAACCAGGGAAGCGCCACACTGGCCCCATCTGGAAGAGATGAGACGGGCAAGAATGAAAAGAATAACCACGGAAGTCGTCATCATAGGGGGGGGCGCCACCGGTGCCGGCATCATGCGCGATTGCGCGCTGCGCGGCATCGACTGCATCCTGCTGGAGCGGGACGACATCGCCGCCGGCACCACGGGGCGCAACCACGGCCTGCTCCACTCGGGGGCCCGCTACGCGGTAACGGATCAGGAGTCCGCCCGCGAGTGCATTCAGGAGAACCGCATCCTCAAGCGGATCGCCAGCCACTGCGTGGAGGATACCGGCGGCCTCTTCATCACCCTGCCGGAAGATGACCTCCATTTTCAGCGCACCTTCATGGATGCCTGCGCCCTGGCGGGCATCGAGACTCGCCAGCTGGATCCCCGAGAGGCGCTGCGCCTCGAACCCAACGTCAACCCGGCGCTGATCGGGGCCATACAGGTACCGGACGGCACGGTCGATCCCTTCCGCCTGGCCGCCGCCAACGTGCTGGACGCGAAAGAACACGGCGCCCGCATCTTCACCCACAGCAAGGTGCTGGGGCTGCTGCGCACCCAGGATAGGGTGCACGGGGTCAGGGCCATCAACACCCGCACCGGAGAGGCGTTCGAGGTGGAGTGCCGGGAGGTGATCAACGCCGCCGGCATCTGGGGCCAGCAGATCTGCGAGTACGCCGACCTCGGCATCCGCATGTTCCCGGCCAAGGGCTCCCTGCTCATCATGGATTACCGCCTCAACCAGCTGGTGCTCAACCGCTGCCGCAAGCCGGCGGATGCGGACATCCTGGTGCCGGGCGACACCATCTCCCTCATCGGCACCACCTCGAGCCGCATCGACTACGACAAGATTGACCAGCTCACCGTCGAGCCCGGCGAGGTGGAGGTGCTGCTGCGCGAGGGGATCAAGCTCGCCCCCGTCATGGCGCGCACCCGGCTGCTGCGCGCCTATGCTGGTGTACGCCCCCTGGTGGCGGTGGACGGCGACGAGTCGGGCCGCAACATCAGCCGCGGCATCGTCTTGCTGGATCATGCGGAGCGCGACGGTCTTCAGGGCTTCAACACCATCACCGGCGGCAAGCTGATGACCTACCGCCTGATGGCCGAATGGGCCACCGACCTGCTGGCCAGGAAGCTTGGCAACAGCAAGCCCTGCCGCACCGCCGAGCTGGCCCTGCCGGGCTCGCGGGATCCGGAGAAGGTCTCAGCCCCGGGTCTCTCGGTGCCCGCCGAAGGCTCGGCCCAATACCGTCACGGCGAGCGGGTCATCGCCTTCTTCCGCGACAACCCCAAGGCCAACGCCCTCATCTGCGAATGCGAGATGGTGACCGCAGGGGAGATTGAATACGCCCTGCGCGAGCTCGACGTGGACAACCTGGTGGACTTGCGCCGCCGCACCCGCCTCGGCATGGGCCCCTGTCAGGGGGAGCTGTGCGCCTATCGCGCCGCCGGCCTGATGCAGGAGTACGGCAAGGCGGACGGTCGTCAGGCCTGCGTCATGCTGCGCCAGTTCCTGGAGGAGCGCTACAAGGGCACCCGACCCGTGCTCTGGGGCGATGCCCTGCGGGAAGCGGAATTTACCTACTGGATCTACGAGGGGCTGTTCGGCCTTGGTGAGTGGACGGCCCCCCACCTGGTGAGCGAGCCCCCCTTCCCGCTCGATGCCAGCACCGCCAATTCCACCAAGGAGTGCAGCCATGAAATTTGACAGCATAGTGATAGGCGGCGGCATGGCGGGCCTGTCGGCGGCCCTGCGCCTGGCCGAAGCGGGCCAGAAGGCGCTGCTGATGGCCTCGGGCCAGAGCGCCCTGCACTTCTCTTCCGGCTCGGTGGATCTGCTGGAGAGCGACGGCGATCCCCGCGCCGCCCTGCCCGCCTTTATGGCCGAGCGGCCGGAACACCCCTATGCCAAGGTCGGCATCACCAACATCATGGCGAGCCTGGATGACCTGCAGCGCCACTGCGCCCTGCAGGGATTGCCCCTCATTCGCCAGGAGCGCAACCACCAGCGGCTGACCCCCATCGGCACCCTCAAATCCACCTGGCTCTCCCCCGAGACCTGCGCCTGCATCACAGAGGCCCCCGCACCGGACGTCCTGCTGCTGGCCACCCTGGCCGGCTTTCGCGACTTTCATCCGGCGCTGGCGGCGGCGAATCTCGCGACCCACGCGCGATTCGCCCACAGCCGGATCCTCACCGGGGAGATCCGCCTGCCCCAGCTCGCCGCGTTCAGCCGCAATCCCCACGAGTTTCGCTCCGCCGACATCGCCCGTCTGTTTGACAGGCAGCAGCAGGACCTGCTGACGGATCTGGCCCGCGAGATAGGCCGCATGGTCAAGGAGTGTGGCGAGCCGGGCTGCCGCCATATAGTGCTGCCCGCCTGCCTGTCGCTGGGGCTGGTGGGGCCCCGCCTGGCGGAGCTGGAGAAGCGCACCGGCTGCACCATTCGCGAAGTCGCCACCATGCCGCCGTCCCTCATCGGGATGCGGATGCAGGAGGCCCTCAAGCGGCGCTTCATGGCCCTCGGCGACACCTTCCTCACCAGCGAGCGGGTGCTGGGTGCCCGCTACCAGGGGGACAGGGTGCTCGGGGTGCACAGCCAGAACGGCGACGACCAGCTGTTCGAGGCGGATAACTTCGTGCTCGCCTCCGGCAGCTTTTTCAGCCGCGGCCTGGAGTCACGCCTTGGCGGCATCCGCGAGCCCATCTTCGACGCCGATGTACTGAGCCTGTCCGAGCGCGACGCCTGGGCCGGTCGCCGCCTGTTCGATCACCACCCCTTCATGGGCTTCGGGGTCAAGACGGACGACCAGCTGCGGGTGCTGCGGGGCGGCAAGCCCCTCGCCAACCTCTTTGGCGCCGGCAGCGTGCTGGCCCACTATGACCCCATCAAGGAAGGGTCAGGTTCAGGCGTGGCGGTCGCCACCGGCTGGCAGGCCGCCGGCCATATTCTGGCGGAGGGCTGAGATGAATCACACATTCCCACTCGCACGACACGGCGTGCTGGCCCACGACGATGCCCAATCCAAGGAGGGTTCCGGCTCAGGCGTGGCGGTCGCCACCGGCTGGCAGGCCGCCGGCCATATTCTGAACGCAGCACAATGATGTATTTGTCCCATATCCCGTGCCTTCACATCCTACGGGAGGAGAACTGACATGCTACTGGATCATGCCAACCAAACTTTCGATCAGTGCATCAAATGCACCGTCTGTACCGCCTACTGCCCGGTGGCCAAGGCCAACCCGGCCTACCCCGGCCCCAAGCAGGCGGGCCCGGATGGGGAACGGCTGCGCATCAAGAGCCCGGAACTCTTCGACAGCGCCCTCAAATACTGCACCAACTGCAAGCGCTGCGAAGTGGTCTGCCCGAGCGGGGTGCGCATCGGCGACATCATAGCCCGGGCCAAGCACCAGTACAGCGGCTTCAAACCGGGGATCCGCGAGTTCGTGCTCTCCCACACCGATCTGATGGGCAGCATGTCCACCCTGATGGCCCCGGTGGTCAACTTCACCACCGGCCTCAAGCCGATGAAGCTGGTGCTGGACAAGGCACTGGGGGTCTCCTCCCACCGTTCCTTGCCCAAATACTCCCAGGGCACCTTCCGCGGCTGGTACAAGAAGCAGAAAGCGAGTCAGGCCCGCTTCGAGCGCCAAATCGCCTACTTCCACGGCTGCTACGTCAACTACAACCACCCGCAGCTCGGCAAGGAGCTGGTGCAGGTGCTCAACGCCATGAACATCGGCGTCCAGCTGCTGGCGCGGGAGAAGTGCTGCGGCGTGCCGCTGATTGCCAACGGCTTCATGGACAAGGCCAAGCAGCAGGCGGCCTTCAACATCCAGCAACTGGAGAACACCCTGCTCGGCAACGAGATGCCGCTCTTGGCCACCTCCTCCACCTGCGGCTTCACCCTGCGCGACGAATATCCCCACCTGCTGGAGCAGGACAACCACAAGGTGCGGGATCGCATCTCGCTGGTAACCCGTTTTATCTGGAACGAGTTCTATCAGGGCAACAAGCCGGCGATGAAGCCGCTCAATCTGCACATCGCCTACCACACCCCCTGCCACATGGAGAAGATGGGGGGCGTCATCTACACCCTGGAACTGCTGCGCGCCATTCCCGGGGTCAAGGTGACGGTGCTCGATTCCCAGTGTTGCGGCATCGCCGGCACCTACGGCTTCAAGTCGGAAAACTACGACACCAGCCAGGCCATAGGCCAGGGGCTGTTTGATCAGATAAACCGGCTCAAGCCCGATCTGGTCATCACCGACTGCGAAACCTGCAAGTGGCAGATCGAGATGAGCACTGCCTTCCCCTGTGAACATCCGATCCACCTGCTGGCAAGAGCCCTGGCTTGAGATGAGCACCGCCATGCTCCCCTGTGAACGCCCCTGCCACCTGCTGGCCCGGGCGCAGGCATGAGCTAGCCATAGTCCTCCACCCAGATAAACAAAGAGCCGGCAATTGCCGGCTCTTTTTATTCAGCGCGCTCCCATCAGGGATGCTGGATGATCAGGCTGTGCTGATCCAGCAGGGACTGGAGGATCTCGTGGGAGGAGGAGCCGCCGCTCAGGTTCCAGCCGCTGAGATCCACGTCCTTCAGGGTGATCTGCTGGGTGACGTGGCCATCCCCTGCCGGCGACACCGAGAGATTGACGTCTCCCAGGCCACCGTTGCCGGTGGTGACGGAGGCCGACAGGTGATTGAGCAAGCCATCCAGGCTGTTGCCGGTCACCCCCTTGAGCAGGTCCGCCAGATCGATCCTGTCCCCCTCTTCGGGGCGGAAGTCGGTGATGGTGTCGATGGCAGGCTGCGCCGCCGTGCCCTCGTCCCCCTGACCCCACACGAAGAGATCGCTGCCCGCACCGCCGCTCAGGCTATCGTTGCCCTGACCCCCCCGGATCAGGTCGTCTCCCAGACCGCCCAGGATCCGATCACTGCCGGTGGAGCCGAACAACCAGTCTCCCTGATCCGAGCCAACCAGGTCGTGGCCGCTCTGGCTGTGGATGTTGAGGGTCTCCTGGGCCGAACTCAGGGTGCGCCCCCCCGCACTCGACTCGGCGGTCAGGATCAGGCTGTGCTCCCCGGCCGCCAGGTCTTTCACATAGAGCGGCACCGAGTGATCCATGGGTAGCAACCAGTCGCCGTTGTTGTCGGCATGGCCCATGCTCTGGCCGTGCTCGTCCACCACCTGGGCACCGCCCAGGTTCTGGATCCGAACCGACAGCTCACCGGTTGCCGGGTTGACCACGCTGGCGCTCAGGTTGAGCGGCACCCAGGCCCCTTGCAGGGCGTGGATGTCGTGGGTCCCGAGGCCGAGCCGCGGCTCATCGGCCTCGGCGGTCACCGTGATGCCCACGGTGGCGGTATCGGTCAGCGCACCGCCCGCCCCCGTGTTGCCCTGATCCGAGGTGGTGATGGTGAGGTTGTCCTCGCCCCAGAAATCCCTGGCCGGCTCGTAGTGCAGATTGCCGTTGAGCAGGCTGTTGAGATCATCGAGCGACCCCACCAGGGTCACCACGTTGGTACCCGCCCCCTGCACCGAGACGGCGCCGGCCGTCCCCAGCAGGGTCAGCACCCCGTGCTCCACCCGCAGCACCATGGACATGGGGGCGCTGCCCGCATCCACATCCTTGACGCTGATGCCGGAAAGCGACAGCGAACCGTCCTCCTTCACCGCCATGGCGTCCGGCACCTGGTTGATCGGGGCATCGTTGACCGGTTGCACCTCGATGGGCAGCACGTCGGTGTCGCTCAGGGCGCCGCCACTGCCGGTGTTGCCCCTGTCGTTGGTCACCATGGTCAGGGCATCCTGACCGTTGAAGTCCCGCTCGCCCTGATAGGTCACCCCGCCCGCGAGCAGGGCATTGAGATCCGCCAGGGTGCCGGTCAGCACCACATCGCCGGTGCCGTTGCCGGTCAGGGTCACGCCGCTGCCGGCCGGCAGGGTCAGGGTGCCGTGCTCCACCGAGAGACGCACCTCCATGATGCCGTTGCCCGCATCCACGTCCTTGACCTGCAGACCCTGGATGACGAACGGCTCGTCCTCCTGAGCCACCTGGGGCTCCCCGGGCAGCACGTTGACGGGGGCGTCGTTCACCGGGCTCACGTCCACCTGGATGCTGCCGTTCACCTCGGGGCCGAGGGCGCCGTTGTCCAGGCTCAGGGCCGTCACCTTGATCGCCATGGCGCCGTTGGCGTCATGGGTCACCAGCTCCACCGCGTCGAGCTTGCCCCCATCCGTGGTGACCTGCCAGCGGCCACCGCCGAGATCCACCACGGTGCCGCTCACCCCGCTCGGCAGGCGGATTTCTGCACCGTCTGGCACCCCTTCCAGGGTGACGCGCACCTGCTCGGGCCCGTTCTCGTGCACATTGCCGACGCTGCCGCCGGTGGCCTGGGTGTCCCGGGTCTCCACCCCCAGGTTCAGGGTGATCACATCCCCTTCGGTGCCGCTCGCCTGCTCCTGCATGTCGGTGATGACCGCATCCCCCACCGGATTGACGGTGACGGTGAAGCCCGCACTGGTTTCAAGGGGCAGGGTCAGCCCCAAGTCCTGGGTGAAGGCGCTCAGGGTCAGATCCAGGGTGCCGCTGAAGTCCGCAGGCGGGATCAGGGTCAGGGTGGAGAAGTCGGTGCCAACAGGCACCTGCCACACCCCGCCGCCGTTGTTGACCGCCGGGGCGGACAGGGTGAAGCCATCCGGCACCCCCTTGATCTGCAGCCCGACGATCTGCTCGGAGCCATCGTTGTCGATCAGGCTGGCCCCCAGCCCCCCCAGGCTCACGCTGCCATCTTCCTGGCCCGTGACGTTCTGGACCGTGAGCTGGGCCGGATCGTTGACCGGCAGCACCTCGAAGCTCACGTTGCCGCTCCAGCTCCCCCGATCCGTGCCAGTGGTGGCGGTATCGAGAATATCCACCGTCACCGCCAGCGGCACCTTGCCGCTGAAGTGCTCCTTGGGCACGAACACCAGATCCTTGAGATCCGCCGGGTCGTCCACCCTGAGGGTGGAGACCGGCTGGCCGTTCTTGTCGAGGAAGTGACCATATTGGGGATCCACGGTCACGACCACCCGCTCCACTGTCTCGAGACCGCCATCGGCCACCGAGGGGCTGATGTCAGCGAGCTTGACCGAGAGATCGAGGTGGATCTCGGTGTCTTCCAGGTTGTCAGACTGGCCGTCGCCGTTCACATCCTTCACGTCCAGTTGCAGCTCGGGCAGGCCGTCCGCCCCGCCGTGGATGTCTACCTCCGGGGTGATGGAGAGGGTGACGTCCTTCTCCACCATCTTGGTGTCGCCGCTCACGGTGTCGGTGTTGACCAGGCGCACGTTGAAGTGCAGGCCGTCACCGGCATAGTCTTGCGGCAGGGTCAGGGTCAGCTTGTCGAGATCATCGAGGCCGCCCGGCAGCTTGATGAGGTACTCGCCGTTGACGAAGTCGAAGGTGAGCCCCTGCACGTTGACGCCCGGGGGCAGACCTGTGATGACGATGCTGAGCTCGTCGTCGCCGATGTCCGCCGTGCCCAGGGTCACCATGTCCTTGAACTGGCTGCCGAAGTTGATGCCCTGATCCTCCACCCCGGTGATGGGGACGCTGTTGTCAAAATCGACATCGGCGGCCACCTGGCCCGAGTGGGTCGCAGCATGGAAGTCGGCGCTGGCGGTGATCTCCCGATAGGCCGGGGCGCTCACATCCCCCTCGTTGTTGTCGCCAAGGTCGATCACCCTGGCACTGACCTTGAAGGTGACGGTGCCGGTGAAGCCGTCCGGCGAGCGCAGGGCATAGTTGCCGAGGGCGTCGTGGGGCACCGTCCAGTTGCCCTTGCCATCGTTGATGCCGCCCACCACCACGAAGCCGGGGGGCAGATCGCTGATCACCAGGTAGTCGATGACCTCATCGCTGCTGGGATCCAGATCCTGGAACACGAAGACGCCGTCCAGCGAGATGGCGTGCCCGTCCGGGCTCTCCAGCTGGCCGGTCTGCACCAGGTTGCCATCGGGCTCCACCACCGCCTGGATATCCAGGTGCAGGGTGCCGTCGATCACCTTCTGGGCGGTGGCGCTGGAGTCAACATCCACTTGCGTCACCGTGACATGGCTCTGGAGGGTGGTGTCCCTGTCGCTGTCTTCGGGCCCTTTCACCAGCAGCTGGCCGCCGTTTAACAGGCTGTCGAGCTGGCTCGGGGTCAGATCCACGGCGCCACCGGTGACCGTCAGCTGGGTATCCACGCCCCCGGCCCGGATCCAGACTTCATAACCGGGTTCGATACCGGAGAGGCCGAGGTGCGTCACCTGCTCGGCGCCGTCGGTCAGGTCCGGATGCCAGTCCAGCACGGTGAACTGATCCTCCAGGCCATGGCTAGTCCTGGCATAGTCGGTGGCGTCGATGGCCGGCTCCACCTTGATGGTGAGGGGCACGTCGAAGCTCTTGTGATCGCCGTCATTCTCGGTCACCACCACGTGGCCGACCAGGTGCAGATCGGCGGTGCTGTTGGGGGGCGGCTGGATCTGCAGGTTGCCGAGGCTGGAGACATCCACCTGATAGAGAGGATTGCCCTTGCCATCGAGTCCGGCGAAGGTCAGGGTCAGCTCCTTGCCACTGCCGTCGAACACCCTGGCCCCTTCCGGCAGCCCTTCCAGCACCAGGTTGAGGGTTTCCGAGTGATCGAGCGGGGTGTCGGTCCACTCCCCCGAGGTGAGCTTGAAGTCAAGGGGAGCCCGGCCATCCTCCTGGATGGTGATTCTGTAGCCGTTGCCATCCTGGGTCCAGTCGCTGGTATTGAGATCGAAATGGGGTTCGTCCACCACCCCCACCAGATCCACGTGCAGGCTCTGGCTGCCGGTCTCCTTCTCGTTCACCACTGTGTGGGTCTGGCCGTTGGCATCGGTCAGGATGGCGGTGTCCTTCACCACCCCCTTGATGGTGAGATCGAAGTCGACGTTGCTGTTTTTGGGCGGCTGCAGCTTGAGGTCATTGATGCGGTCATAGGGCACCTCGTAATAGCCGTTGGCATCCAGGGTGACCGCCACCCCACCCAGCAGCAGGGTGGCGCCGGCGGGCAGGCCGCTGATGCGCACGAACAGCTGCTCGGAGCCATCTGTGGTGTCTCCCAGATGGGCGAGCCATATCTTGCTGCCCAGATCGATCAGGGTGTCTTCCTTGCCCTGGATCTCGCGCACGGTGAGCTTGGCGTCATCCGCCTGCGGGTTGACGTTGATCACCAGATCCTGGGGATCCCCGAGCGCCTTGTTCTGGCCGCTGACCACAGGGCTCTTCTCCGTGCTCACCGGGGTCACGATGAGCCTGATGTCACCGCTGTAGTCCTTGCCGGGCACCACGGTGATCTTGTTGATATCCCCTGCCGTCACCGTGTAGAGGCCGTTGCTACCCGGTTGGAGTACCTTGCCGTTCAGGGTCAGAGAGCCCTCACCGGAAGCCCACTCTATCTGGTAGCTCAGGGTCTCGGAGCCGTCCGTGTCGGTGAGGCTGGCCTTGACGTTGAGGGCGATGCCGCTGCTGTCCTCGTCCGTGCTGTAGTGCTGGTGCGTGCTGCCCGCATCCCACAGCGGCTTGTCGGCAATGCCCTGCACCGTGATGGCGAGATCGCCGGTCACGGCGGGCGGTGGCGTTCCCTCGCTTACCCCGACCTGCAGCTGCACCTGGAAGTGCAGCGGCTGCTTGTTGTTGCTCCAGCTGGACCAGTCATCAGCCGGCACGAAGGTGAGACCCTGGGTCCGGTAGTTGACGTTGTCTGCGGTCACCATGGCCGCCGGCGGCACGATGAACCACTTGCCATCGGCCGTGGTGGTGAGGGCCACCCCGTGGTAGTAGAAGGTACCGTGGGCGTTGGCCGGCGCCTGGATCAGCAGTTGATCCACGTGTTCGCCCCGGTCGAAATCGCCGATATCGAGGCGCATGTCGATGGCAATGCCCTGGCTCGGATCCTGGGCTCCCTGATCCTCCTGCCCGGTGACCGCCTTCACAGTGAAGCTCACCGCCTCATCCTGCAGGTGGAGGGTCAGGGTGCTCTCGGCGGTATCGCCGTCGCCGTCCACCAACTGAGCCTTGATGATCTGGCTGAGGCTGGCGGCATCGTGATCGAAGCCTGGCCTCGGCGTGAAGCTGTAGTTGCCGTCCTGCCCTATGGTCAGGGATCCCATCACCTGCTTGCCGTCCGGGCTCATCACATCCAGGGTCAGGCTGCCGTTGATGGCATGCTGCTGGCCGTTCACGGTGACCGAGGCCACTCTGGCGCCGTCGGCCCCCTCGTTGGCGGGGGGCAGCAGATCGCCGCTCACGGCGCTGCCGGTCTCGCTCAGGTGATGGGTCAGATGCGTGCCGATGGGCATGTCATCCTGCACCTTCACCTCCACCGTCACATTGGGGCTGCGATCCCCATCAAAGTCGGTCACGAACAGAGGTATGTCGATACCCAGTTCATCCTTGCCCTGGGCGCCGTGATCAAGCTGGCCCACCAGATGCACGCTGTAGCTGCCATTGACGTCGAGATGGATCCAGAACACCGACTTGCCGCCCTCCGCACTCGCCAGATACCAGCCGGGGCTATGGGCCGCCAGGGTCACGGCCTTGCCACCCGAGCTGAGATGGTTCGCCTGATTGAAGGCCGCCACATCGAGTTCAAGAGAGGCAACACGGTCCGAGCCGGCGCTGATGGTCACCTTGCCACCGGCCGTCTCCCCACTTTCGGTCGGAGTGGTGCCAGGATGCTGGATACTGCTCCCATCCAGATCCGCCTCCTCGACCCGCACGGACTCTATGGCCGAGATCACGGGGTCGGCGGCATCGGTGATCACCGCCGTGGTGCTGCCGGTGATCACCGAGCCATCGCTGTCGGTCACCTTGACCGGCAGGGTCAGGTCGAGCCTGTCGTCGGCCACGTGATCCAGGTTGGTGTGCACCTTCACCTGGTAGTCGAGCGTCGCCTGGGTGTGGGCTTCGATGCGCCCCGGCACGCTCGGCAGGGTCACCGTCAGCACCAGGGTGCCGCTCGCAGTCACTGCCTGGAAACCGTGACCGTTTCTGCCCGCCACCTCTTGCCAGGTGAGGGTCTCGCCGTTGTGGGTGATGGCCTTGCCACTCCCATCCACGACTTGGCCCGAGAGGGTCAGCCGCACGTCCACCACGGGATCGGAGTCCGCCGTGATGGTCAGGCTGCCGGTGGCCTGCTGATCGTCCGCCGTCTGGTTGTTGGCGGCGCCGTCGAAGCGGCCTTCACTGAGCGTCACCCCGGTCAGGGTGAGGGTCGGGGTATCGCCCTCGACGATGCTGACGTTGAGGGTGCCCGTGGTGCTGTCGTTGTTGCCGCTGCCCTTGTCGCTGTCGACGATATTGAGCTTGAACGGCAGGTCGGTCACGGTGTTGCCGCTCTGGTGAACCCCCTCGAACAGGGTCACCTTGTAGTCAAAACCGTTGCTGGCGGCGTTGTCCAGCTTGCCCACCAGTTCGACCTGAAGCACCTCGACGCGCTGGCCGTTGACTTCCACATAGCCCTTCAGCACCTGATTGCCCGGGATGCTGGCATCGCCGTCGACCAGCTCGTATTTGACGCTCTGACCCAGGGCGGTCAGGGCCGGCTGCTCGCTGATGTCGGCAAACGACACCTCGCTCACCCGATCCGAGCCGGCATTGATCTGGAAGTGGCCGGTGCCGGTCAGGGGGTTGCTGCCGTCGAGATGGCGCTCATCCAGGCTCACCCCGCTGCCTGCCACGAAGACGGGCGCATTGCCGTCCTTGACGATGAGCGGCAAGTCGGTGGAGACCCTGTCCCCGTCCTTGTCGGTCAGGGTTACGGTGAGCGGCAAATTGAGGGACTCGCTCCCCTGGTGATCCAGCTCACCGCTTAAGACAACTTTGGCGGTGACGCTCCAGTTGCCGT
>NZ_JBFODA010000056.1:0-44409 GCF_040908055.1 Aeromonas sp. R7-4 | reverse complement strand
AATAGGCTGATTCAAGGCATTTACGGGAGAAAAGATCGGCTCAAACTGAAACTGAGTCAGCCGAGAAGAATTTCCCCGCTTATTCGCACCTTCCCTAGAGAAGCCGAGGCGATTCACGATCCAGATCTTGCGTCTCCGCCTCAGGATTCATTTTACGAAAGAACATCCGTCGATAGTCAGAGGGTGACGTGCCCAACTGGGCACTGAATTGTTGCCTTAACGATAAGGCCGTCCCGAAACCGGCTTCACCAGCGATGCATTCAATCGGTAAATCCGTCGTTTCCAATAGCGCTTGTGCTCTGGCAACGCGTTCAGCATTCAACCATTGGGTGACCGTACTGCCGGTGGCGTCGCGAAACCGGCGAGTAAAGGTTCGCCGGCTCATCTTTGCCCTTTCAGCCAGAACATCCAGCGATAGATCACTGGCAAGATTCTGCCTCGCCCATATCAGCACATCGGACAGATGAGTCTCAGTGGCAAGTCGCGGGACGGAGTGTTCAACATACTGTGATTGTCCCCCCTGCCGATGTGGAGGGGTCACCAGAAGCTTCGCAGTGCGATTGGCCGTTTCAGCGCCGTATCGCTGCATCACCAAATGAAGGCAACAGTCAATCGCGGCTAGGGTTCCTGCGGAGGTCATGATGTTGTCGGTACTGGCGTAGAGCACCTCGGGCCGAAAACGTGCCTTCGGAAACCGTTGTGCAAACGTCTCTCGTGCAAGCCAATGAGTGGTAGCCTCTCTCTCATCAAGTAAACCGGCATCGCCGAGCACAAACGCGCCCAAACATAACCCCACGATCAGCTTGCCTTGGACATTGGCGAGTTTCAGCGCTTCAACCAGCGCTGTTGATGCGACAACCGAGGGATTACTCCAGGCTGGAATGACGATGACATCGGATTTATCCATGAGCTCAAGCCCGTGCTTGACGGCGATGGCGATACCCTGATCGCTCTCTACCATGCCCGGTACCTCAGCACAGTAGCTGATTTCGTATCGCGGTTCATGCTGAGCGGTTTGAACGGTTCCGAATACGAGTCCTGGTACGGAGAGATGGAACAAGCTCACACCATTGAAGGCGAGTACAGCAACACGTATGGCGGACATAGGTTAGATCCTGCTTGATTACCAATGGCCCAATTATATCGAAAGATGTCATTTTGGCCACTTTTGAACGTATGGAGATTAAGCAAAAATGACCACCTCAAAACGTCAATAGGAACAATCACATGAAACTCAACGCTCTTCCCCTCGTACTCTCCATTGCTTTTGGTGCAGTCACCGCCCCGGTGTTTGCAGGAGAAAGCGACACTCAGGCTTCCACTTCAACTCATAAAGTTGAAATGCAGCAGGTTCGTAATGCGACAGTGAAAATCACTTACGCAGGCACTACCTTCCTGATCGATCCGATGCTGGCTAAAAAGGGCACTTACCCTGGGTTTGAAGGTACCTATCGCAGCAACCTCCGCAATCCGATGGTGGAATTACCCGGATCGGTAGAGGACGTCATTTCCGGTGTTGATGCGGTCATCGTTACTCATACCCACCTTGACCACTGGGACGATGCCGCACAAAAAGCACTGCCAAAAGACATTCCGCTGTTTGCACAACATGAGGCTGATGCACAGCTGATCCGCTCTCAGGGTTTCAAGAATGTACGCGTACTGACTGACGAAGCTGAATTTGGCGGAGTTAAAATTACCAAGACAGGTGGTCAACATGGCACAGACAAAATGTATGCCGATCCCGCTCCCGCAAAACTGCTTGGTGAAGCCATGGGCGTCGTTTTTCAAGCGAAAGGCTATAAGACCCTCTATTTGGCCGGTGATACCATCTGGCGCAAAGAAGTAGACAAAGCCATTGAGGCATATGACCCCGAGGTCATCGTCCTCAATGCAGGGAAAGCAAAATTGATCGGGTACGAAGGTGCGATCATCATGGGCGAGGAAGATGTGCTGCGCGCATCACAGGTTGCGAAAAATGCAAAAATTGTTGCGGTGCACATGGACGCAGTCAATCACATGTCCTTGACCCGTGAAGAATTGCGGGCCTACGTCAAGAAGCAGGGTATCGAAAGCCGCGTTGATATCCCGGAAGACGGTGCGTCGCTGGCGTTCTGATGTAAATCACATGGCACTGAATGACGTCGCTAGTTAATGATCCCCAAAGGATTCGGTGCTCGGTTAGGAGTGGGTTATTCAAAAACCCACTCCTGAACACCCTGTTTGAGTGGCCAACACACGCCCTGTCTTTACACCAAATCAATCGGATAACTTGACTGGGGATCGTTTATGGACTTCGCGATGACGTGAATAGACTCGTCATTCAGAGATAACCATAACATGATCTCGATAGTCAGAAAGCATGCTCAAGTTCTTGACATTCCAGAGTTTCTCTTTATAAATGGTATAGAAAACTCATGGCAATAGCTTGAGTCAATTGCACTGTTTTTATGGTCGGAAGTTTCTGCGTAAGTCATTGAATGTAAAGGTTATATTTGTGCGTTGACATGCGAAAATGAGGGTTCGAATCCCTCCCTCACCGCCAAATTATAAAAAACCGACCTCAGGGTCGGTTTTTGGCATCTGGGGTTATCATATTCCCTGATACCCAGCGAGGGAGGGTGAAAACCCTCGCCTGGGTTCGAGCAGAGCGGCTTGCCGCGATGAACGGCCAGAGGCCGCCCCGAAGGGGTGAGCCACGAAGTGGCGAATCATCCCTCCCTCACCACCAAATAACGTAAAAGGGCCTGTCGCAAGACAGGCCCTTTTGCATTTCCGGTGATGAGTGGCTCGGTTTGAACCCTGGTTCGACAACTGGGCAGAATGGTCCGCCTGGATAGCCGAAGGCTGCCCGCAGGGTGAGCGCAAGGAAGGGCGCGAGTCAATTCCAACCCAGCCCCATGTTTAACGAACCGACCTCGGGGTCGGATTTTTGCATCCTGGGCCCTGCATATCCCCTGATGCCGACAAGAGAGGGTGAGCCGCCTCGCCGGGTTAGAGCAAAACGGCTTGCCGCGATGAACGGCCAGAGGTCGCCCGAAGGGGTGAGTCACGTAGTGGCGAATCATTCCTCCCTTAGCTCCAGGTAAAGGGCGTACCCTTGCCCAGGTCGATACGGTTTCTCGATGACCAAACCAGTTGAAGGGAGCCAGCTCCGGGCCCGGAGCCATTTTGGGGAAAGGGACTCAGGGCCGATGAAAGTCACGCATGGCATCATGGTAGAAATAAGGGCTGCGGGAGCGGCCATCGATCATCTGGCTAACAATGTTCGCCGTGTGGACCTGAGAGTGTCAATTCGGAGCTGGGTGTTGGCGGGCATTTTAAATGACGTATTTTCTTAAGGTCCTGTACATGTTACCCCACAAGGATCGTAGTAAAATGTCGCACCATTAAAATCATCCAGTTAACAGAATACACTGATATGTAATAGGAAAAGTGGTAAGAAAGACCTGAAAATAAATTCAATGTTCAACGGCAATCACGAGTGAAGAATACTTTATGTTGGCAATCTACTTCGTATGAATATTGTTGGACAGTCTGTGTTAATAAGGATGACAAGTGTGCATTTTCTGCCTTTTTTATTTCTTGTCACCTCGCCTATGGTGTCGGCAGCAGAGCAGCCATCATCAGAGGCGACAGGCCTGAATGATAGCCAGAAGCAGATCAGGGCATTACGCAAAGCGGCGCGAAAAGCCACCGTTCCAGCCGATGTGCGCCCCTCTATCACTCGGTCATCTCCGTCAAACCAACAGAGACTGAATCGCAAATGGGAGCATGCGTTACCTTTTTATGCGCAGAGTGCGATTGATCTCGGGTTTGATCTGCCTCTGCCATTCTCTCTCTCCATTGTACCAACGTATATGCAACAAGGGTTCAGCTTCTCCGATTTGAAGCTGGCCATTCCCGATCGTCCGGATATCGATTTTGGCCGTCTAAATCTGGATGAGATCGACTTCGGTCATCCAGAAGGCCATACCCGGACATGGCAACTGAAACTCAGCTCGTGGATCTTGCCATTCATGCAGGTTGGAGTGCACGCCGGACGTTTTGATGGCGACTCTGATCTGGAAGTCACCATTCCTGATTCGGTGTTTAAGCATATCAAGCCAGGTCTTGAGACGATTCATTTTTCACCTGATTTTTCAGGCTGGAATTATGGGGTGAATACGAATTTTACCGCCGGCTTCGGCCAGTATTTTGCGGTTCTGCCGGTCAGCTATACCCGATCGGAAACCGATGATAAGCGCACCGAGAGTAAGGCACTGCTGGTGAGCCCACGAGTTGGCCGCTCATTCCACCTCGATAATTTGGGTTTAGTGAGCCCTTTTGTGGGCTTCTCTTATATGAAAGTGGAAGGATTTACTCAGCAGTCTGAACCTTTTGGCTATAACATTGCTTACAGCATCTCTTCCGAAAACGAAAATGAATGGGCTGGGGTGGTTGGGCTGAACTGGAACTTGGCCAGAAACTATGGTGTGGTGGCAGAGCTCAATGTCGGCCCTGAGCGAACCAGCATGGTCATGATGCTGGACTATCGGTGGTAGGCGGAGGCATGGCGGTAGGAATCCCTTGGCATGTCTTGCATCTCAATGGAGAGGTGTCCACTCGTCCTGTTTGCCGTGCTCGCCCATGTCGCATTTTTATCAGGAGTTCTGGTACAGTATCAAGCTATTATAATGCGGCTTTGTTCTGTGATGGAATATGTTTTTCGACGTGATTGTTTTATTTATAACAAGGTTGACATTCCACGATTAATGATAACTCGACTTGTGGGGAGAAATAACAAGTTAGTTAATATGTTGTTTTTAAATGCTCCCTTGGTGAAGTCTTACATATGTCAGGAGGATGTTCGATTTTTAGAAACTTCCTTCCGGGGCGGAGAACTAAGTCAGAAGATTAGATTGTATTGCTTTACCTTAAATAATTATTGAGTGGGGTGTTGAGCCATCGAGTGTCAACCCATGGACTTGTTGGTGAGAGCAGGTTTCACTTCAGTTCATCTGCTTATGTCACCATTTTAACATGTCAAAATCAGGGGCGGAATGACGGATGAAAATAAAGCAGTGTTTGTTGATAGCGATGGCCCTTTTTATCACGGGTTGCAGTCATTTGGATGATGAACCACGGGGTATAAAACGACAGGGTATAAATGAAATGGCGGACAGTACCCTTCATCAGTTGATGGCACAGGATGAAAAGCTCAATAAATCATTCGAGGAGTCGTTGGCCTATCTTGTCGTCAATATGAAGGTGACTAAGGTACCTGCCATTGGCGTGGGGAGTGGCGAGGGCGTGCTGTTTGTAAAGGCAGAAAAAGAACCTGTTTTTTATCGTGTTCAGCGATGGGATCTGGGGGCCGGTTGGGGGGCTCGGTCTTACAAGGTCTTAGTCTTGCTGTATTCGCAAGATGTCATTGACAAAGTAAAACATGACCATTGGGCATTCGACATCGGTGGTGAGGCTTCCGTTGGCACCGCTGCGATGGAAGGGGCGTCGAGTGGCATTATTCCTGAATATTCCGTGCATATATTGTCTGATGGTGGGGTGTCAGCCTCAATTACGGCAAGAGCAATCAGAATGAGTAAGAGTGACCTCAATATGAGTCAGGACACGTACTGAAGGCTTCTGGCAAGGCTCGCCTCCCGAAGTCAGCTCCCCAAGAGCCACTTGCTCGGCCCCAGGTGACCGTCATACCCGGAGCAAGCCCATCACGATACCCCACCCGATAAAAACCCGACCTGATGGTCGGGTTGTTGTCTGCGTTGCGTCATCCGGTTATTTCTCGCGCCATTCCCGGGAAACAGGCCCGCCGATTCCTGGCGGGCCTGGGAACGGCGCCCGGGATCAGACGAGATCGAAGCGATCCAGATTCATGACCTTGGTCCAGGCCGCCACGAAGTCCTTCACGAACTTCTCCTTGGCGCCCGAGCTGGCATAGACCTCCGCCAGGGCCCGCAACTGGGAGTTCGAGCCGAACACCAGATCGACCCGGGTGCCTGTCCACCTGGCCTTGCCGCTCTTGCGATCCATGCCCTCGTAGACGCCCTTGTCTGCCGCCGGCTTCCACTCGGTGCCCATGTCGAGCAGGTTGACGAAGAAATCGTTGGACAGGGTGCCCGGGGTCGCGGTGAATACCCCGTGGCAGTTGCCGACGTTGGTTCCGAGCACCCGCATGCCGCCGACCAGCACCGTCATCTCGGGGGCACTCAGGGTGAGCAACTGTGCCTTGTCGATCAGCATGGTCTCCGCGAAGGTGGCGCACTCGCCCCCGTAGTTGCGGAACCCGTCGGCGAGGGGCTCGAGCACGGCAAAGGAGTCGACATCCGTCTGGTCCTGGGAGGCATCCATGCGACCCGGGGTGAAGGGTACGGTCACGGAGACACCGGCCTTCTTCGCCGCCTGCTCGACGCCGACACCACCCGCCAGCACGATGAGATCGGCCAGGGATACCTTCTTGCCACCGGTGGCCGAGGCGTTGAAGGCCTGCTGGATCCCTTCGAGGGCCTGAAGCACCTTCGCCAGTTGCGCCGGCTGGTTGACCGCCCAATCCTTCTGCGGGGCGAGGCGGATGCGGGCACCGTTGGCGCCGCCACGCTTGTCGGAGCCGCGGAAGGTGGACGCGGAGGCCCAGGCGGTGGAGACTAGCTCGGCCACGGAGAGGGGGGCTGCCAGGATCTTCTCCTTGAGCGTTGTCACGTCCTTGTCATCGACCAGGGGGTGGTTGACGGCGGGAATGGGGTCCTGCCAGATCAGCTCCTCCTTGGGCACTTCCGGCCCCAGGTAGCGCGTGATGGGGCCCATGTCGCGGTGGGTCAGTTTGAACCAGGCGCGGGCAAAGGCATCGGCGAAGGCTTGCGGGTCTTCGTGGAAGTGGCGGGAGATCTTGCCGAATTCGGGGTCAAAGCGCAGGGTCAGGTCGGTGGTCAGCATGGTCGGCTTGTGGAACTTGCCCGGGATGTGGGCATCGGGAATGATCTCCGGGGCATCTTTTGCGACCCACTGCTTGGCACCGGCCGGCGACTTGGTCAGCTCCCATTCGTACTTGAACAGGTTCTCGAAGAAGTTGTTGCTCCACAGCGCCGGGGTCTTGGTCCAGGTCACTTCGAGCCCGCTGGAGACGGTGTCCTTGCCGTGCCCGCTGCCGTAGTCGCTCATCCAGCCGAGGCCCTGTGCCTCCAGAGGGGCGCCTTCGGGCTCTGGCCCCTTGTGGGATTCCGGCGCGGCGCCATGGGCCTTGCCGAAGGTGTGACCGCCTGCGATGAGGGCCACCGTCTCTTCATCATTCATCGCCATGCGGCCGAAGGTGGAGCGGATGTCTTTGGCCGCCTCCATATAGTCGCCGCTGGCGTTCGGTCCTTCCGGGTTGACGTAAATCAGGCCCATGTGGGTGGCGCCGAAGGGGGGGCTGAGCTCGCGGTCGCCCTTGACCCGATCTGGGTCGACCCCGAGCCAGGCAATCTCATCCCCCCAGTTGACGTCCTGATCCGGCTCCCACACGTCCGGCCTGCCACCGCCGAAGCCGAAGGTGCGGAACCCCATGGATTCCAGGGCGACGTTGCCGGCGAGGATCAGCAGATCGGCCCAGGAGATCTTGTCGCCGTACTTCTGCTTGATGGGCCAGAGCAGGCGGCGCGACTTGTCGATGTTGACGTTGTCGGGCCAGCTGTTGAGGGGGGCGAAACGCTGCTGGCCCCGGCCGCCGCCACCGCGACCATCCGTGGTGCGATAGGTGCCCGCGGCGTGCCAGGTCATGCGGATGAACTGGGGACCGTAGTGACCGAAGTCCGCCGGCCACCACTCCTGGGAATCTGTCATCAGTTTGACCAGGTCCTTCTTGAGCGCCTGATAGTCGAGGCTCGCGAAGGCCTTGGCGTAGTCGAAGTCCTTGCCCATGGGATCGGAGCTGGGGGAATGCTGGTGCAGCAGATCCAGCCGCAACTGGTTCGGCCACCAATCACGATTGGTTCTGCCGACGCCGGCGGTGTGGTTGAAGGGGCATTTGCTTTCGTCACTCATCTCGGTCTCTCCTTGGAGGGCATCTACATTGCTGACAACTTAG
This sequence comes from Aeromonas sp. R7-4, assembly GCF_040908055.1. Taxonomy (NCBI): domain Bacteria; kingdom Pseudomonadati; phylum Pseudomonadota; class Gammaproteobacteria; order Aeromonadales; family Aeromonadaceae; genus Aeromonas; species Aeromonas sp. R7-4. Next base: position 36,350 of record NZ_JBFODA010000056.1, on the reverse strand, counting down.
TATGGAAACATTTCCACCGTGCGGTGTGACGCCATGGCAGGGAATGCCTCATGGCGCGACGGTGTGGTGTCAATTACTCCTTATTTTTCAATTAATTGGTTGGTTTTTATGGGGCGGATTACGAAAAGATGAATCACGGCCATCGAGTTTGGCGATCTGCCGGTGCCCCGTGCGGGTCGGTGCGTCCGGCTGTTGTTCATCTTTTTACCCATATCACGGCCATCCGGGTGCTAGTTTGCGCTGCATCATGGCGAGCCGGGTTCCCGGCCTTGGGGCGGGGCACTCGCGTATTTTTGTGACGCAGGCCCTCGAGAGTCTGGCGACGTGGCCGGCGTGTGGTGGTGCGCCGTGCTGGGCAGGCAGTGAAGACATAGGGGAATAACGGCGATGGGACAGGCAGGGCAGGGGCACTTCCTCTTGGCGGGCCGCCAGGCGATGAGCATGTCAGGAGAAGGGGGGAGTCAGGGGCGGAAAACAAAAAGACCGGCACTTGGCCGGTCTGAAAGGGCAGCATCGAGAGCTGCGGCATCAGGTTGCAGGCAACCTGAAAGGGGAATGATGGGGTGGCTGATGGGGCTCGAACCCACGACAACCGGAATCACAATCCGGGACTCTACCAACTGAGCTACAGCCACCACTGAAATCTGCCTTCGATGCCGCTCTCAAGGAGTCGCATCAATGGCGCGCCCTGCAGGATTCGAACCTGCGACCCACGGCTTAGAAGGCCGTTGCTCTATCCGACTGAGCTAAGGGCGCGTTGTATCAAGAAATCCTAAGGACTTCCCGATGAACCTGGTCGGTGATAAAGGATTCGAACCTTTGACCCTCTGGTCCCAAACCAGATGCGCTACCGGGCTGCGCTAATCACCGAAAATTCGTGCTCCAGCATACCTTCGGCGGCACCACTGGGCAACGGGCGGGCATCATACCCAAGCGCCAAAGTCAGCGTCAACGACTTTTTCCGCCAGTAAATTCAAGTGCCTACTTATTGCCCGTCAGGCGAGAGCCGCTAACACCCGCGCCAAAAAAATGCGACAATGCGCCGCAGTTGAACACAGGATGAGTGAAGAACGATGTCTGCCAAAATCATTGATGGAAAACAGGTTGCGCAAACGATTCGCAACCAGGTCGCCGCGCAAGTCCAACAGCGGTTGGCACAGGGGAAGCGGGCACCGGGTCTGGCGGTGATCCTGGTGGGGCTGGATCCGGCCTCCCAGGTCTATGTGGGCAGCAAGCGTCGTGCCTGTGAAGAGGTGGGTTTCGTCTCCCGCTCCTACGATCTCAGCGCCACGGCCACGCAGGACGAGCTGCTGGCGTTGATCGACAAACTCAATGAGGATCCGGCCGTGGACGGCATCCTGGTGCAATTGCCCCTGCCGGCCCATTGCGACACCACCCAGGTGCTGGAGCGTATTCGCCCCGACAAGGACGTGGATGGCTTCCACCCCTACAACGTGGGCCGTCTGGCCCAACGCATTCCGGCGCTGCGCCCCTGCACCCCCAAGGGGATCATGACCCTGATCGAGGCGACCGGCGTCAAGACCCACGGTCTGCACGCCGTGGTGGTCGGGGCCTCCAACATCGTCGGCCGGCCCATGACCCTGGAGCTGCTGCTGGCGGGCTGCACCACCACCACCTGCCACCGCTTCACCCAGGATCTGGAGGCCCAGGTACGCCGCGCCGATCTGCTGGTGGTGGCGGTGGGCAAGCCGAACTTCATCCCGGGGGAGTGGGTCAAGCCCGGCGCCCTGGTGATCGACGTGGGCATCAACCGTCTGGCCGACGGCTCCCTGGTGGGGGACGTGGAGTTTGAAACTGCGCGCAATCACGCCGCCTTCATCACCCCTGTGCCGGGTGGCGTGGGCCCCATGACGGTGGCCAGCCTGATGGAGAATACCCTGAGCGCCTGCCAGAACTATCACGACGCCTGAGTCAGCGCCCTCTGGCGCAAACAGCAAAAAGGGAAGGCCTGGCCTTCCCTTTTTCATTGCGCGGTCTCTGTTCCCCGAAGGTCAGATCAGCGCCAGCGCCGCCGCCAGATCGGCGATGAGATCGTCGGCGTCTTCCACCCCGATGCTGAAGCGGATGAGATCGTCATTCACCCCGGCGGCGAGGCGACTCGCCTCGTCCATGGCGGCGTGGGTGGTGCTGGCCGGGTGGCAGGCCAGGCTCTCGAGATCACCGAGGCTCACCGCCTGCACGAACAGCTGCAGGTTGTCGAGCAGGGTGGCGCAGCGCTCAAATCCGCCTTCCAGCTCGATGCTTACCATGCCGCCAAAGCCGCTGGCGAAGGCGCCGAGGGCATCGTGGCCCGGATGGCTGGCCAGCCCCGGGTAGATCACCTTCTTCACCGCCGGGTGGGCGGCGAGGAAGTCGGCCACCTTCTGGGTATTGTGCAGGTGGGCATCCATGCGCAGGGGCAGGGTCTTGACCCCGCGCTGCAGCAGGTAGGCCTCCTGGGGGCCTATGGGGGAACCGATATGCTTGAGGGCCACGGTGCGCACCGACTTCATCAGGGCGTGGGAGCCCGCCACCACCCCGGCGATGATGTCGCCGTGACCACCCAGGTACTTGGTGCCGCTGTGCATCACCAGATCGACGCCGAGCTCCAGCGGGCGCAGCAGGTAGGGGGTGAGGAAGGTGTTGTCACACACCGTGATGGCGCCCACCTTGCGGGCCGCCTCCACCACCACCCGCGGATCCACCACCTTGAGGGTGGGGTTGGTCAGGGTTTCGAACAGTACCACCTTGGTGGCGGTGCGGATGTTGGCCAGCAGATCCTGATCGCTCTCGTAGGCGGTGACCTTGATGCCGGCGCGGCTGAAGGTCTGCTTGAGAAACGCATCGGTGCCGCCGTAGAGCGGGCCTATATAGGCCACTTCATCGCCGCTGTCCGCCAGGGCATACATGATGGCGCTCACCGCCGCCATGCCGCTCGCCACCACCAGGGCCTCGTCGGCGCCCTCCAGCGCCGCCAGCTTCTGCTCCAGCTCGGCGGTGGTGGGGTTGCCGAAGCGGCTGTAGATGAAGCCGGGGGCCTGACCGGCGAAACGTTCCTTGCCCGCCTGGGCGTTGAAGTAGCTGAAGGTGCTGCTCTGGTAGAGCGGGGTGGTGAGTGCGCCGGTCTGGGGGTCGATCCGCTGGCCGCTGTGCACGCTCATGGTCTTGAATTTCATCGTCTTGCTCCGTGGTCGCCAGGCTATGGCGTTGTTGTTCTGGTGTAAAAAACGGTGGACGGGGGCGCGCTGGCGCCCCTGTCCTGTGGTCTGGATGGCGTCAGGCCGGTATCGGCTCCTGCCGCGCCCTGTGCTGCTGAGCATAGTGGCGCGCCGCCACGTCGGGGTGGGAGCGCAGCCGTCCCTTGAGCACGTTCTCCCCCACCTGATAAAAGAGCGGGTTGGCGGGATCGCTCTGGGGCCCTTCGGCCAGCGCCGCCAACTCGGGGGAGAGTGACAGCAGCGGCACCGTCGCATCCAGCCTGGCCGCCATGAAGAAGGCGCAGGAGAGGCGCGATACCCCGGGAGGGGGGCTCTGCACCCGGTGCAGGGTGGCCTTGAGGTAGCCGTCGGAGGCGAGCTCCAGCAACTCGCCGATGTTGACCACCAGGGCCCCCGGCAGGGGGGGCGCCGGGATCCAGCCCTGGGCCGTCTCCACCTCGAGGCCGGAGTGATCGTCCTGCATCACCAGGGTCAGGTAGCCGGGATCCTTGTGGGCGCCCACCCCCTGGCCGCTGCCCCCCGCCTCCTGTCCCGGGTAGTGGATGAGCTTCATGTGCTGGTAGGGGGCACCGCGAATGCTCTCGTCAAACACCCCGGCCGGCTGCTCCAGCACTTCGGCGAAGGCATCGAGCAGGGTGAGGGTGATGGCGCTCAGCCGATCCTGCCAGGCCAGCAGCTGCGCCTTCATCCCGGGCAGGGCGGCAGGCCACTGGTTGGGGCCGATCAGCCGCTGCCAGGGATGGGTCAGTTGGGCGGTATCGAGCGCTGCCTCCTCGTTCATAATATCGAACTGTTCCCGCTGATCCGGCCGCGCCCGGGTCAGCTCGGCCCCCACCTGGTTGTAGCCGCGAAAATGGGGGGAATGCACCATCTGCACCGCCAGCTTCTCCTGCGTTGGCAGGGCGAAGAAGCGGGCCGCGAGCGCCAGGGTCTCCCGCTGCTCCTCCTCGCGAAGATCGTGACCCACCAGATAGAAGAAGCCGACCTCGCGGGCCGCCCGGCCCAGCTTGGCCAGCATCTGGCGACGTACCTCGGGGGCGCCCTGGAGCGCGGCGAGATCGATGATCGGCAGTGATGAATGTTCCATCTGCATCTCCTCAGCTATCGGGCCGGGAACCTTGATCCCTGACCGGTTAACACGGCGGCGCGCCATCCGAAGTGGATCCTGGGTGGGGGCGCCAATTGAACTGAGGTGATAGTACGGTTCGGATTTATAACAGCAAAACAACGAATTATTCTTAGTTATATACAAAATTCGAAATAGAATTCGACCCCGCCGGGGTGCTGGAGGATGAGACGGGAAAAGTGGCCCTCTGCCGACTGTGCAACCCTGCCGGGGGCGGGCACGGCTGCCATCCACCCGGGACGGCGACAGGGAGAGGGACAGGGGAAAGCCGCGGGGAGGCTGATGCCTCCCCTCGGTGGACGGTCAGATATGAACCCCGCCGTCATGGATCAACAGCTGAGCCTGCTGACTGGCGACAGCCTGGGCTCAGTAGCCCAGGGTGAAGCGCTGGCGCAGGTGGGCCGGTTGCTCCGCCTCGTTCAATACGCCGTCGGCCAGATCGCCGACCGTGATCCCGGCGGGTTTGTCACCGTCAAACAGCACCCGATCGGCACCGAGGCGATAGCCGCCGCGCTTCTCGCCGGGTTCGAGGAACACGGGCGGGGAGACGAAACGCCAGTCGAGGACGGTTTCCCGGCGCAGTGCCCTGAGGCCGTCGCGGGCCGCGAGCGCCCCTTGCTTCCACTCGGCCGGAAATTCCGGGGTATCCACCAGTTGCACGCCCGGCGCTATCTCCAGGCTGCCGGCGCCGCCGACCACCAGCAACCAGCTGCTGGTCGCCTTGGCCGCCGCCACGATGGCGCTGGCACCCTTGAGGTACTGGTCGTAGATGTCCGGCACTGTCCAGCCGGGGTTGTAGGCACTGATCACCCGATCGTGCCCCTCGAGCACTTGGGCCAGGGCCTGGCTGTCCTGGGCATCCACCGCCACGGCGCGGACCTGGGGATGGGCTGTGACCTTGCTCACGTCACGCACGATGGCGGTGACCTGATGGCCGCGGCTGACGGCCTCCTGGAGGATGGCGGAACCGACAAAGCCGCTGGCACCGATGAGGGCAATCTTCATGGGAAACTCTCCTTCGCTGTGGGAATGGGGCTATCCTACGCCCCCGGATATGATTTAATAATCCACTGAAAATTGCATTCACTTGTAAGCAGGGCTTCATAATGGATCAGCTCAGACGCTACGCCATCTTCGCCGCCGTGGTGGAGGCGGGCAGCATGACCGGCGCCGCCAAGGCCCTCGGCATGACCCCGTCCGCCGTCAGCCAGCATATCGGCCAGCTCGAGGGGATGCTCGGCCTGCCCCTGCTGCACCGCTCCACCCGCCGCCTCAGCCTGACCGAGGCGGGGGAGGTGGTATGGCAGGGGTGCCAGTCCCTGCAGCAAACCCTGAGCCAGACCGAGCTGCGCCTCTCGGAGGTACGCGACAGCCTGCTTGGGGAGGTGCGGATCACCGCCCCGGTGGGGATGGCGGGTCAACCTCTGGCACGGGCGCTCTCGCCGCTGCTGCAGGCGCATCCGGGCCTGTGCATCCAGATCATCGCCGACGACGAGAAGCGGGATCTCATCAAGGATCGCATCGACGTGGCGCTGCGGGTCGGCACGCTCGAAGATTCCACCCTGGTGGCTCGCAGGCTGGGACAGACCCGGATGCTGCTGTGCGCCGCCCCCGCCTACCTGGCGCGCAAGGGGACGCCGCGCAGCCCGGCGGATCTGCTGACCCACGACTGGCTGGCCTCGGAGATGCTGGGGGGAGGGTTGCTGTTGCTGGACGAGAAAGGGCAGGCCCACAAGGTGAAACCCAGGCCCAGGGTGCTGTGCAACAACGTGCTGCCCCTGCGCCAGTTCACCCTGGCGGGACAGGGGATCTCGTTGCAACCCGAGGGAGAGATCGCCGAGGATCTCGCCTCGGGCCGCCTGCTGGCACTGCTGCCCGGCTTTTGGGCGCCCGCCATGGAGATCCACGCCATCACGCCCCAGCGGGAGATCCCGGAGAAGGTGCGGCGGGTGATCAGCTCCCTGCGCAGCCACTTCGCCGAGCACGGCCAGAGCCGCGCCCAGTGAGTGGCCGCGGGAGCGAGCAAGGGCGATCGGGATCGCCCGCGCGCCCCCGTCCCTTGCCCGCGCTCATTTCATGTAGAGCCCGCCGTTGATGGCCAGGGTCTCCCCCGTGATATAGGCCCCCGCTTCGCTCGCGAGGAAGGCCACGGCGGCGGCGATCTCCTCGGGCTTGGCGAGGCGGCGCATGGGAATGTCGGCCTTGATGCTGTCGAGCACATCGGTGCGGATCGCCGCCACCATGGGGGTGGCGGTATAGCCGGGGGCGATGGCGTTGACCGTGACTCCGAAGCGGGCCCCCTCCGCCGCCAGCGCCTTGGTGAAGCCCAGCATGCCCGCCTTGGCGGCCGAGTAGTTGACCTGGCCGAATTGCCCCTTCTGGCCGTTGACCGAGGAGATGTTGATGATGCGGGCGTCGCGCTGCTCGCACATGGCGTCGAACAGTGGCTGGGTCACGTTGTAGAGGCTGCACAGGTTGGTGTGGATCACCTCGAACCACTGATCCGGCGTCATCCGCTTGAAGGCGCCGTCCCGGGTGATGCCGGCGTTGTTGACCAGCACGTCGACCCGTCCCTCCTCCTGCAGCAGGTGGCCCAGGGTCTCGCGGCACATGGCGGTGTCGGCCACGTCCAGCGCCAGCAGGCGCACCCGATCCGGCTGGTGCCCCTGGGTGTCGAACCACTCCCTCGCCGCCGCCGCGCTGGTGCTGGAGTGGGTGGCGATGATGCGATAGCCCTGCTCCAACAGGGCGGCGGTGATGGCGGTGCCGATGCCGCCACGGGCTCCGGTGATCAAGGCGATTTTCTTCATGCTGCTCTCCTTGGCATGTCACGACGGGAAGAGTGCCCTGCACTGCCCGGGCAATTGACAATGTTGTCGGCATCCACTGTGGCAGGAGAAGGCGTCACTTTTGTGACAGACCAGGAGGGCGGTTGGCGGACGAGGAGAGCGGCGCCTCGTCCCGCCGTCGCCGGCGAAGGCTTGCCGCCGGCACGGCGGCCATGTTTAATGTGGCCTCCCGGGCGAGCGCGCCCCCTGCCGGCAGTGGTCTCGAGCGCATCATGATACCGACATCCCCCCTTCCATCCCCAGGCCAGGCGCCCGAGGCGCATGCCCACCTCACTCGCATCGAGCGGGTGCTGGACTATATTCACGCCAACCTGGATCAGGTGCTCTCCCTGGAGCTGCTGGCCGAGCAGAGCTGCTGGTCCCGCTGGCAGCTGCAGCGGGTGTTCCTGCACGAGACCGGCCAGACGGTGGCCCACTATGTGCGCGAACTCAAGCTGAGCCAGGCGGCGGAGGCGCTGCTCTCGACCCGGCAGCGGGTGCTGGATCTGGCGCTCAGCCATGGCTTTGGTTCAGAGGTGAGCTTCAGCCGCGCCTTCAAGCAGCAGTTTGGCTGCTCGCCCCTGGCCTATCGCAAGCGCGGCCTGCGGCTGGGGTTGCGCACCCCGCTGGTGCGGGCGGCGGCGCTGCCCACCCCGCCCAGGCTGGTGCAGGTGCGGATCGAGAGCCAGCCCGGCTTCACCCTGCACGGCGTCAGGGGGGAGATCCTGGGCCTCTTTGCGAAGGAGCCCGACTTCCAGCAGACGGTGCCCGCCATCTGGCATGCCCTGCGGGAGGCCGGCGGTCTGTGCCCGTCGAGGGAATGGCTGGGGGTGGTGGACGTCTCGGGGGCGGGGCCGAGGTTGCCCTACTGGGCCGGGATGGCGGCCGGGGAGGGGACACCGCCGCCAGGCCTGTCGCGCCTCGAGGTGCCGGCCCAGGAGTATGCGGTGCTCACTCACCTGGGCCCCATCGAGCAACTGGGGCAGAGTCTCAATTGGTTCATCCAGCACTGGCTGCCGGGCTCCTCCTACCGGGGGCTGGATGGCTTCGAGCTGGAGCGCTATCCCCCCGATTTCGACGCCAGGCAGCCGGACGCCCGCATGGAGTACTGGTTGCCCATCGCCCCTTGCGAAGAGCCTTGATCGCCTGCTCCTGCCGCCCTCATGCCGGGTGTCATCAGTCTGCGCCCCAGGACCCAAGGCGTATCGAGCCCGAGACAGATGACCATTTGAACCCACCCGTGCCGCCAGTTGCCGATGGATGTTGTCGGTTGAGGCTGACTTCCTCCTGATTTCTCCGCTTTTCCCGCCAAGATGCCCCAAATTGTTAATTTCGGGGCGAAATAGAACAATAAAATGCAAATGATATTTGTTACTATTCACGTGCAGTAGGCAGTCGAGGATCAGATGCAACTTGTTCACCCCCCATTGACCGTGGTCGCCGCGACCATCTCCACCCTGTTGGCTGGCCCGGCGCTGGCCGCCGCTCCCGCGAGCACCGAAGCGGCGCGTGCCGACGAGACCCTGACCGTGCTGGGTCAGACCTATCGCAACACGGCGACCAAGACCCGGCTCGACCCCATCGAAACGCCCCAGGCGATCTCCGTGGTGGACGGCGAGACGCTGGAGCAGCGGGGGGTGAGCTCGGTGAGCGAGGCGTTGCGCTACGTGCCTGGCGTCAACACCGAGCTGCGGGGCGGGGCGGTCAACCGGCTGGATCTGTTCAACATCCGCGGCTTTGACAACTACCAGAACTTCTATGACGGTCTCTTGTTGCAATACAACGAGTGGAACCTGCAACCCCAGATAGATCCGGTGGCCATGGAGCAGCTGGAGGTGTTCAAGGGGCCGACCTCGGTGCTCTATGGCAGCATGCCCCCCGGCGGCATGGTCAACCTCATCGCCAAGCGCCCCCAGCGGGAGGCCAGCCACAACGTGAGCCTGGCGACCGGCACCGGCGCACTCAAGGAGATGACCCTGGACAGCACCGGGGCCATCGACGACAGGTTCGCCTACCGGGTGGTGGGGCTGGCCCGCCAGAAGGAGGGCCAGGCGGTGACCTCCGAAGAGGAGCGCTACGTGTTCGCCCCCTCTCTGGACTGGCAGCTCGGCGAGCGCACCCTGCTGAACCTCAGCCTCTACTACCAGAAGGATCCCGCCGCCGGCATCTACACCACAGTGCCCGCCAGCGGCTCGGTCAAGAGCAATCCCCTGGGACAGCTTGGCAGCGACACCTTCCTCGGCGACGAGAACTGGAACGAATACAACAGGGACGTGACCCTGCTCGGCTACAAGCTGAGCCACGACCTCAACGCCGACTGGCAGCTGCTGCAGAATGCCCGCTACATGGATGCCTCCGCCTATCAGCGCAACACCTACAACGCGGCCCTGGCGGCGGACAACCGCACCCTGGCGCGCAACGCCTACCTGACCGATGAAGACTCCCGCGGCTTTGTCATCGACAACCAGCTGGCGGGCAAGGTGCAGACCGGCGCGGCCCAGCACAACCTGCTGCTCGGGGTCGACTACCAGTATCTGGATGCCCACATCCTCTACCGGGACACCCTCGACTACTCGGCCCCCGGCATCGACATCTTCAACCCGGACCACAGCCAGATAGTGCCGGGAGCACTCACCTTCAACTACCAGGATCAGAAGGTGATCCGCCAGTCCCAGACCGGCGTCTATCTGCAGGATCAGGTGCGCCTCGACCGCCTGGTGGCCATCGGTGGCGCCCGTTACGACCGCTACCGGATGGACACCGACAGCCATACCCTCTACCTGGGGGCGGCTAGCCAGTCCCTGGCCCAGATCGATCAGGACAACCTCTCGTTGCGTCTCGGCGCCCTCTATGAGCTGGACCATGGCCTCTCGCCCTACGTGAGCTATGCCGAGAGCTTCGAGCCGGTGCCGGGGGCAGACAAGGACGGCAAGGCGTTCAAGCCGGCCACCGGCCACCAGTGGGAGGGGGGGCTCAAGTTCCTCTCCGAGGACATGAGCAAGACCTTTACTGTCGCTGCTTTCCATATCACCAAGGAGAACGCCCTGGTCACGGATCCGGACAACGTCTACGGGCCCAAGCTGCAGACCGGCGAGACCGTCTCCAAGGGGGTCGAGCTGGAGGGGCGTGCCGATCTCACCAGCCGGCTGGACCTGGCTTTCAGCTACACCCTCATCGACATGGAGATCACCCGTGACACCACCAGCCTGCAGGGCAAGACCCCGGTCTGGGTGCCCGAGCAGATGGCGTCGCTTTGGAGCAACTACCTGCTGGGCGGCAGCCTGGAGGGGATGCGGGTGGGCGCCGGCCTGCGCTACGTGGGGGAGGCCGAGATGGATGCCGTCAACACCGACAAGGTGCCGGACTACCTGCTGATGGACATGTCCGCCTCCTACGATCTCGCCGCCCTCAGCGCGAGCCTGAAGGGGGTGGGGGTGTCGCTCAGCGCCAGCAATCTGCTCAACAAGACCTACTACTCCTGCTACGACCAGAACAACTGCTGGTTCGGGGCACAGCGCAACCTGGAGGCTCGACTCAAATACGCATTCTGACCCTGCGCCCCGGGCTGCGTCCGGGGCATTCACCTTCTGCGGGCGGCGATGACCGCAAGCACGTCCTGCCACGGGGCCTGGGGGCGCTGGCGCTGCATGCCGAGCGCACCCTGGCGGCGGATCACGACACCCTGTTTGCGGCGGCGGCCAGCCTGATCCCCTCCCTCAGGGGGCAGGGACTGGCGGCGGGGAGTCGGCCTCCGTTGCTGGCCACTCACACCGAGGCGACCCCGACCGAGGTGGCGGCCGCCCTCCATGCCCACTGGCGGCAGGCACACCCGGAGGCGGGTCCCGCCTACTGGCTCACCCGCAGCTGGGGCATGCTCTGCTGGCAGTCCATCTATCTGGCCATGGTGGCCGTCTATCGGGTCGGCGCCGTGCCCGCGCTGGACAGACTGGGGCAGGGGTATGAGGCCGGGCTGGTGTCCGGCTTCTGTCTGCCCCGGGAGCCCATGATCAAGGGGGAGGTCGATGTGTTGATCAAGGCGGCGGGCGAACGGCTGCAGGCCCATTGGCAGGCGCTGTTCGCAGCGCTGGGGCAGGTGCAGCGACTGCGGCCCGGGTTCGTGCGGCCGCTCTTGGCGGACGATCTGCTGGCGGCGCTGGTGCGGGTGCCCGAGTTCTTTGACGAGGTAAGCCCCGTCGAGGTGGCGGCCCATGCGCCGCACTGGCTTGCCGCCTGCGGCCTGCCGGCCGAGCATCTGGCGGGCTGGCAGCCGGCACCCTGGCCGCCAACGGCCGGCTTGGTCGGTTATGTGCGCCAGCGATGCTGCCTGCACTACAAGCGCCGCGATGGTGAGCTCTGCGCCAACTGCCCGCGGCGGCAGGGGGCGGCGAGCTGTGAAGAGAGTGCTTGAATAAGAAGCCCCGCGTGATGACAAGCCGCCCCAAGGCGGCTTTTTACTGCGCTTTTACGTCGCCCATCTTGTTGCGAATTCGTTCAAACAGGCTCTGCAGACAGGCTTGATCCCGGTCGGCGGCGCGCACGGCGCCATACATATGGCGGCGGATCCCGCCGCCCAGGGGCCTGGCCTGGAGCAACCCCTGGCGGACAAACTCCTCGCAGGCCCAGCGCGGCAGGGCGGCGACGCCAAGGCCGGCGGCGGCCATCTGTAGCATCACTGAGGTATTGTCCACTGGCTTGCAGCGGGCGGGCTCGATGCCGGCCGGCTGCAGGAAGCGGCTGAACACGTCCATCCGCGCCCGCTCCACCGGGTAGACCAGCAGCACCTCGGGGCGCAGATCCTCAGGCTTGATGGTCTGCAGCCCACAGAGGGGGTGGTCCGGCGCCATCACCAGTTCGAGATCGAAGGCGAACAGGGGGTCGAAGTGGAGATCGCCGCGCGCCTGCACATCCGAGGTGAGCAGCAGGTCGAGCTGGCCGCCAAGCAGGGCGCTGATGGCATCAAAGCCCGGCACCGACTCCACCTCCAGATCCACCCCGGGCCACTGGCGACGAAAGTCCGGCAACAGCGGCAGCAGCCACTGGATGCAGCTGTGGCAATCCAGCGCCAGGTGCAGCCTGCCCGCCTCTCCGCTGTGCAGGGCCAGCAACTGGCGCTCGGTCTGGGCCAGGGCGGGCAGCACCTGACGGGCCAGGGCCAGCAGATGCTGGCCTGCCGCCGTCAGCACCAGGGGGCGGCTCTTTCGAAGAAACAGCTCCAGATTGAGGCGGGTCTCCAGCTCCTTGAGCTGGTGGGAGAGGGCGGACTGGGTGAGGTTGAGGGTGAGCGCGGCCCCGGCCAGGGACCCTTGCTCCGCCAGGGCGCTGATGGTCTTCAGGTGTTTGAGATCGATGCCCGGATTGCTGCTCGCGGAGGGGCTGGATAGGTTGGGCGCGACCATGGCACTGCTCCTTTGTGCGTCAGTTGAGAAATTCTTGAGAGCCAGTTGAAGAGGATTCAATAGCCAGGGACACCTTATCTTGTCATTTTGGATGTGTAAACATCTGGATGGCCAAACAATCCAGATCCTCATCAGATGAACGAGCATAAGGAATGGAACCTATGACCTGCGCACACACCCTGGGCTTTCCCCGTATCGGCGCCAAGCGCGAACTGAAATTTGCCCTCGAATCCTACTGGCGTGGCGAAACCACTCAGGCCGAGCTGGTCGCCGTGGGCAAGAGCCTGCGTGAGCGCCACTGGCATGCCCAGCGTACCGCCGGGGTCAACCTGCTGCCGGTGGGGGATTTTGCCTGGTACGATCAGGTGCTGGGTACCAGCCTGCTGGTGGACGCCGTGCCTGCCCGTCACCGCCACGGCGACACCGACCTCGACACCCTGTTCCGGGTGGCCCGTGGCCGTGCGCCGACCGGCCCGGCGGCGGCGGCTGCCGAGATGACCAAGTGGTTCAACACCAACTACCACTACCTGGTGCCGGAATTTTACCGTGACCAGCGCTTCAAGCTGGGCTGGAGCCAGCTCTTTGACGAGGTGGAAGAGGCCAAGGCCCTGGGGCTGCCGGTCAAGGCGGTGTTGCTGGGCCCCGTCTCCTACCTGTGGCTCGGCAAGGAGAAAGAGAGCGGCTTCTCCCGTCTCGAACTGCTGGATCGCCTGCTCATCGTCTATCAGGAGATCCTGGCGAAACTGGCGTCCCAGGGGGTGGAGTGGGTACAGATCGACGAGCCGGCCCTGGCGCTGGACCTGCCGGACGAGTGGCGCCTGGCCTACCTCAAGGCATATGAGCGCCTGAGCGGCCCCTGCAAGCTGCTGCTCACCACCTACTTCGGGTCCGTGGCCCATCAGCGGGACATCATCACCAGCCTCAAGGTGGACGGTCTGCACCTGGATCTGGTGGCGGCCCCCGAGCAGCTCGAGACGCTCGTTCCGCACCTGCCGGCCCAGTGGGTACTCTCGGCGGGTGTCATCAACGGCCGCAACGTCTGGCGTGCCAACCTGGCCAGGCTGGCGCCGACTCTCAAGGCCTTGAAAGAAAAGCTTGGCGAGCGCCTCTGGGTGGCCTCCTCCTGCTCCTTGCTGCACAGCCCGGTGGATTTGACCCTGGAGCACGAGCTGGATCCCCAGACCCGCAGCTGGTTCGCCTTCGCCCTGCAAAAGTGCTATGAGCTGGGGCTGCTGTCCGACTACCTGGACGGTGGCGCCCTGGACAAAATCGAGGCTTACAGCCAGCCCATCGTGGATCGGGAGTCCGACAGCCGGGTTCACAAGAAGGCGGTGCAGTCACGACTCGCCAGCCTGACCAACAGTGACTTCGATCGCCATAGCGCCTACCCGGTGCGTGCCGACGCGCAGCGCTCGGATCTCAAGCTGCCGCTCCTGCCCACCACCACCATCGGCTCCTTCCCGCAGACCTCTGAAATCCGGGTGCTGCGCCAGGATTGGCGTGCCGGGCGCATCGATGACCAGGCCTACGAGGCGGGCATCCAGGCCCAGATCAAGGATGCGATTGAGCGCCAGGAGGCCATCGGGCTGGACGTGCTGGTGCACGGTGAAGCGGAGCGCAACGACATGGTGGAGTATTTCGGGGAGCTGCTGGACGGCTTTGCCATCACCCGCTTCGGCTGGGTGCAAAGTTATGGCTCCCGCTGCGTCAAGCCGCCGGTGATCACCCGTGACATCGACCGTCCGACCCCCATGACCCTTGAGTGGACGAAGTTTGCCCAGAGCCTGACCGACAAGCCGGTCAAGGGCATGCTGACCGGCCCGGTGACCATCCTCTGCTGGTCCTTCCCGCGGGAAGACGTGAGCCGCGAGCAATCCGCCCTGCAGATTGGCCTCGCCATTCGCGACGAGGTGGCAGATCTGGAGGCCGCCGGCATCAAGATCATCCAGATCGACGAACCGGCGATCCGCGAAGGCTTGCCCCTGCGCAAGCAGGATCATCAGGCCTATCTCGACTGGGCAGTGCGCGCCTTCCGGCTGAGCGCCAGCCCTGTGGCGGACAGCACCCAGATCCACACCCACATGTGTTACAGCGACTTCAACCTCATCATAGAGGCGGTGGCGGCGCTGGATGCGGACGTGATCACCATAGAGACCAGCCGCAGCCAGATGCAGCTGCTCGAAGCGTTCGAGCGCTTCAACTACCCGAACGAGATCGGGCCCGGCGTCTACGACATCCACTCCCCCAACGTGCCGAGCCAGGGCTGGATTGAGGACCTCATCCGCAGGGCGGCCAGACAGATCCCGGCGGAGCGGCTCTGGGTCAACCCGGATTGCGGCCTCAAGACCCGCGGCTGGGAAGAGACCACCGCAGCTCTGAAGGTGATGGTCGATGCGACCCGGGCGCTGCGCGCCGAGCTGGCCTGAGCCGCGGGAATCTGACCGGCCAGGCGACACAGGCATCCAGTGGGTCCAAGCACCGATAACGAGTAAAACCCGCGCAATGAGGGAGGGGAGGCCGAGGCCTTCCCTCTTTTTTGCCTGGTGGCGTCCTTCCCGGGAGGCGGCCTGGCGAGTGGCGCGGCACCCGAGCCTCAGGGACCGTCCACGCGCCCAGGCAGCCAGCGGATGTCGAGGGGCATTGCGATCCCCGATCACCGGATTGAGGCGTGCCGGGCCCGGGGCGCCGGGATCCTGAGGCCGCGATGACGCCCGCGCTGGTGCTGGGCGGGGAGAAATGGCTAGAATTGCGCATTTCAAATAAATCTTATCGTCAGCGGGAGCAGGATGCAGTTCAGGGATTTCTTGCCGGTATCGACCAATACCAGCCTCAAAGAGAGTTGTTACGGCGCCCTTGGCGCCCTCATCGGTTTGCTCGGCACCGCCTTGCTGTGCCGCTGGGGGCTGGGGCTCGAGGTGCACTGGCTCATCGCGCCCATGGGGGCCTCCGCCGTGCTGCTGTTTGCCGCCCCCGCCAGCCCCCTGGCCCAGCCCTGGTCCATCCTGGTGGGCAACGGGGTGTCGGCGCTGATGGGGGTATTGAGTGCCAGCCTGGTGCCGGACATGGCCCTCGCCTCGGCCCTGGCGGTGATGCTGGCCATCGCCGCCATGTTCCTCACCCGCAGTCTGCACCCGCCGGGCGGCGCCGTGGCCCTGACCGCCGTGATCGGCGGGGAGGGGATCCGGGCGCTGGGGGTGAGTTACGTCTTGCTGCCGGTGCTGCTCAACTCCCTGTTGCTGCTGAGTCTGGGGCTGCTCTACAACCGGCTGCTGGGACGCCGTTATCCCCATGGCGGCAAGGTGGCCCCCAATCGCCACCAGACCGCGGATCCCCAGCCGAGCGCCCGGCTCGCCACCGGGGACATCGACTTCGCCCTGGAGAAGCACGGGGAGTTGCTGGACATCAGCCGCCAGGATCTGCAGGAGCTGCTGCAGGAGGCCCAGTTGCACGCCCTGCGGGGGCGGGTGGGCACGGTGCGCTGCCAGGATGTGATGTCGCGGGATCTCGTCGTCACGGCGCCGACAGCGTTTGCCATGACCGCCTGGCACCTGCTCTCCCACCACCAGATCAAGGCGCTGCCGGTGGCGGACGAGGAGGGCAGGCTGGTCGGCATCATCACCCTGCACGATCTGATGATCGACCGGGCAGGCCGCCAGCCCAGGGTGCGCGCCGAGCTCGAGCGGCTGAGGGTGGCGGATCTGATGACCCGGGAGGTGCGCACGGCGCGGCGCTACCAGCCGCTCTACGATCTGGTGGAGGCCTTCTCCGACGGCGGCCTGCACCACATGCCGGTGGTGGAAGGGGACAAACTGGTGGGGATCATCACCCAGTCCGACATGGTGGCGGCCCTCTTCACCCTGGCCCTGAAACCCGGAATGGCGAAAGAGGGGGCTCCCGCCAGCGAGCCATAAGAAACGGGCCCCGCGAGGGGCCCGTGTCGTTCAGGGTTTGCGGTAGACGGTCTCCCCCATGAAGACCGTCTGCTCGACCCGGGTGTCCGCGATCCGCTCCGGGGTGCCGGCCTGAATCAGGGCGTACAGATCCCGGTCCAGCACGATGAAGTCCGCCGACTTGCCCGCCTCGATGGAGCCGGTGATGTCCCCCTGTCGTACCGCCCTGGCCCCGTTGATGGTGTAGGCGGCCAGCATCTCGGTCAGCGAGGTGCGCTGGCTGGCGCGATATTCATCGCCGCTGCCGGCGGACTGCACTATACCTGCCGCCATGTTCTCGAACGGGCGCGGATCCCGGCTGTCCACCGGGGCGTCGCTGCCGGCCACCAGCACGGCTCCCGCCTTGCGGCTGCTCTCGACCGGGTAGAGGGCTCCGTGCAGGTAGCCCTGGGGATCGTAGATCGCCTCGGTGAGGGGCTGTCCCGCCTTGCCTGGCTGGATGAAGGGGGTGACCAGCATGTCGTAGGCGAGCTGGGGCGTGGTCCAGGCGTAGGTGAAGGTGAGGTAGAGGCCGAGCGCGCCGAGGCGGCGCTGATCGTCCGGATGCACCACCTGCAGATGGGCCAGGGTGTGGGGAATGCCGCTGTCGCCGTGGTGGGCGCGAGCTGCCTCCAGGGCATCGAGGGCCACCCGGGTGCTGCGATCGCCGATGCTGTGCATGTGGATGCCAAAACCGGCTTCATCCAGCGCCGTGACGTAGCGCGCCAGATCCGCCTCCCGGTAGTTGACGATGCCGTTGCTGCCCGCGTCCTCGCTGTCCGCGGTGATGCTCACCTCGCCGCTGGCGGGGTCCATGGCGAGGTGTGGGTGCAGGTAGTTCTCCAGCATGCCGGCGTTGGGCAGGAAGGGGGGCGTGGTGAAGGGATCCCCTTCCAGCACCCCGTCGAGGAAGATTTTCACCGTGTCGGCCTTGATCAGGGGGTTGCCTGCGAAGGCATCGCGCACCTGGTTCGCCTTGGCCAGGTGCCCCTCGATGTCCAGCCTGCCGGCGTAGTCATCCTGGTGGAAGCAGGTGGCGGCGGTGATCCTCATGTGCAGCAGCCCCTGCTCCTGCATGGTGCGCAGCCGATCGCGGATGAAGTCGCTGGCGCAGGCGTCCTGCACCCCTGTGATGCCGCGGGACGCCATCAGCTCGGCGATGGCGGGGAGGATCTGGTCGTACTGGGCCGCGGCCTGCTCGCCGCTTGCGCTCAGCACCCCGGTGTCGGGCACAGCGATGGCGCTGCGAGCGGCGTCCCGCACGACGCCACTGGCCAGATCCACATAGGGGCTCAAGGCCTCGAACACGCCGCCGGGCGCCAGGGTGGCGGGGTTGAAGCCGACCACATTGCCGTCCTTGTCCGCCGCCTGGGCCAGCGCCAGGCTGTTGTAACCGCCGGCGTGGCCGTCGACCCCGGCCAGCATCACGGGATTGTCCGGCGCCGCCGCGTCCAGGGCCGCGAGCAGGGTGGCATGGGCGGCGGTGGGGGCGTTGCCGTCATAGGGGGACCACTGGTTGACCACCAGCCAGTCCCCCTTCTCGGGGGCGTAGCGGGGCAGGCACTCCCTGACCTTGGCCACGAGCTGATCCAGATTGACGGCCTCGCCGTCCAGATCGCACATGTCGAGCGCCACAGTGCCGAGCAGGTGGATGTGGTTGTCGTGCAGGCCGGGCAGCACCATCCTGCCCTGCAGATCCACCACCCGGGTGGCCTGGTTCCTGAGGGCCTCGGCCCCTTCGCGGGAGCCCACATAGGTGAACTTGCCGCCCTGCACCACCATGGCCTCGGCCTGGCTGCGGGCGTCATCCTGGGTGTGGATCCTGGCGTTGAGGTAGAGGGTGTTGGCCTGCGGCGGTTCACTGCTGTCCTGTTGGCAACCGATCAGCAGGGTGCCGGCCAGCAGGGCGATGAGACCCGGCCTGAAGGGGGGAAATGGGCTATCCATAGCGTGCTCTCCTGGGTTGATTGCAGTGATTACTGCAAATATGGGCACCTATGGTTATTGCAGCCTTTGGCGAAAACGCCAGTGATTGCTGCACTTTTTTTGACTTGTGTTTATCTTGTCTCATCATGTAGTTATGAAAGACAGTCACCATGGCGGGATAAATGGTATGGGGGAACATTCGCTGCCTGACGGCCTCTGCATGCGGCGCCAGCCCAGGCAGCAGCGCAGTCAGGAGGTGGCGTCGCGTATCGAGCAGGCCACCCTGGATCTGCTGCAGGAGCAGGGGTTCGCGGCCCTCAACACCAATGCCATCGCCGCCCGGGCCGGGGTGGGGATCAAGTCCCTCTACCATCTCTACCCCAACAAGGAGGCGATCATCTGCCAGCTGGCCATGGCCTGGCTTTCGGCGGTGTGCGAGGCCCAGGAGGCCATCCGCACGCAGGCCGACAGCTGGCCGCAGACACTCCTGCTGCTGGATGAGGCGCTGGAGGCGCTGGACGCGCGCTTCGTCGGCTACGGGGCGCTGTGGCAGGCGATGGATCTCATCCCCGCCCTGCACCAGGTGGAGCAGGAGCACGAGGGGCGCCAGATTGCGTTCTGGTCCGAGCGGCTGCGCCATTTCGGCTGCCGCTGGCCAGAGCCCGAGCTCACCACCCTGGTGCGCTACTTCTACCGCACCGCAGACGTGGCCAGGCAGTGCACCAAGGGGCAGGGGGAGGCGGGCAGCGCACTGTGGCAACTCCATCGGCGCTGGAGCGAGCAACTGGTGGCGACGGCCATCGCCGAGCCGGATCCGGCGCGGGTCTGGCACTCCCTGCCCGGGCTGGTGCCCGTGCCCTGACGAGGCGTGAAAATACGAGAGAGGGAGTGCCTGGCACTCCCTCTCTCGTCTGAACCCGGTGGCAGAGCTAGCCGTAGCGAGCCAGGGTCAGCCCCTCGTCGCTGATGGCGGGGGGGTTGCCCGTGATGAGATCCGCCAGCAACTGGCCGGAGCCCGCCGCCATGGTCCAGCCCAGGGTGCCGTGGCCGGTGTTGAGCCAGAGCCCGGGGATGGGGCTCGGGCCCACCAGGGGCGTGCCGTCCGGGGTCATGGGGCGCAGCCCGGTCCAGAAGCTGGCCTGCGCGAGATCGCCCCCTTCGGGGAAGAGATCCCGCACCACCATGGCCAGGGTGTCGTGGCGCTTGGGGTTGAGCGCCAGGTTGAAGCCCGAGAGTTCGGCCATGCCGCCGACCCGGATCCGCTCGTCGAAGCGGGTGATGGCCACCTTGTAGGTCTCGTCCAGCACAGTGCTGCGGGGGGCACCGGCGGCATCCGTCATCGGCAGGGTGAGGGAGTAGCCCTTGACCGGGTAGACGGGGAGCGCTATCCCGAGGGGGCGCAGGAAGCCGGTGCCATAGCTGCCGAGGGCACAGACGATGGCGTCGGCCTGGAAGCGCCGCTCGCCGGCCCGGACCGCCACGGCGCGTCCTTTCGCGATCTCGACCTCGTCGATGGGGCAGTTGAAGACGAAGGTCACCCCGAGCCGACGAGCCTCGTCAGCCAGGGCCCGGGTGAAGCGGAAGCAGTCCCCTGTCTCGTCTCCCGGCAGGCGCAGGCCCCCCACCACCTTGCCGTGTACCCGCGCCAGGGCGGGCTCCACCTCCTCGCAGCCGCTGGCATCCAGGGACTGGTAGGGGACGCCGTACTCTTCCAGCACGGCGATGTCGCGCTGGCTGGCATCGCGCTGGGCCTGGCTGCGGAACAGTTGCAGGGTACCGAGCTGGCGCCCTTCGTACTCGAGGGCCAGCTCCTCCCTCAGGGCCTTCATGCAGTCGCGGCTGTATTCGGCCAGCCGCACCATGCGCCCCTTGTTGACCGCATAGGCGGCCGGAGTGCAGTTGGCGAACATCTTCAGCATCCAGCTCAGCTGGAAGGGATCCGAAGTGGGGCGCACCGTGAAGGGGGCGTGTTTTTGCAGCAGCCACTTGGCCGCCTTGAGGGGGATCCCGGGAGCCGCCCAGGGAGAGGCATAACCCGGGGAGATCTGACCCGCATTGGCATGGCTGGTTTCAAGGGCCACCCCGTCACGTCGCTCCAGCAGGGTCACCTTGTGACCGGCCTTGGCCAGATACCAGGCGCTGGTCACGCCGACCACGCCACCACCGAGTACCACTATGTCCATCTTGTCTCTCCTTGACTGGGGCCTCCACCTTAATCAGCCGCCACAGGATATTCAACTGGTGTCGATGTCATTGGTGGTTATCGCTATTCACATTTTGTTAACTGGCTCTCAATGTTGTCATTTACTCACTTTCTGGCATGAAATCCGGTCGATTCAGAGCCGCCCCAGGTGGAGCAGATGGTGCTCCGCCGTCGCCAGTATCGCCTGCCGCTGCGCCTCGGGTTGGCCGTCCCAGTTGGCATAGGGGAGGGCGAGGCGGGGATTGGCTCCCAGCTTGTCCCGATGGCGCCAAAGAAAGTGCCAGTAGAGGCTGTTGAACGGGCAGCTCTCCGGCCCGCTGCGGGCCTTCACCTCATAGCGGCACCCCTTGCAGTAGTGGCCCATGCGCGCCAGATAGGCGCCGCTGCTGGCGTAGGGCTTGCTGCCCGTCAGGCCGCCATCGGCAAACTGGCTCATGCCGCGGGTGTTGGGCAGCTCCACCCACTCGATGGCGTCCACGTAGATGCCCAGATACCAGGCATCCACCTCATCCGGGTGGATACCCGCCAGCAGGGCGAAGTTGCCGGTCACCATGAGCCGCTGGATGTGGTGGGCATAGGCGTGATCCAGAGACTGGCGGATGGCGTGGCGCACGCAGGCCATTTTAGTTTCTGCGCTCCAGAAAAAGCCGGGCAGGGGGCGATCGGCCTCCAGAAAATTGACGCGTCCATAGTCCGGCATCTGCTCCCAGTAGAGGGTGCGGACGAACTCGCGCCAGCCGAGGATCTGGCGGATGAACCCCTCCACCTGCGCCAGGGTAATGGTGGCCTGGTTGGCCTGCCAATGGGCTTCGGCTGCGCGGATCACCTCGAGGGGATGGAGCATCTTGCTGTTGAGTGAAAACGACAGGCGGCTGTGAAACAGGCTCCAGCCCCGCTCGCTCAGGGCGTCCTGATAGCGGCCGAAGTGGGGCAGGCAGTGCACCAGAAAGTGTTCGAGCAGTTCGCGGCTCTGGCGCCGGGTGACGGGCCAGGGCAGGGCGCCGGCATCGGCTGTGCCAATGGTGCTGACGCCGTGGCGGGTCAGCATGGCGTCTATCTCCCTCACCTCGTTGGCAAAGGTGAGGGGCGTCGGGATGGGCTGGCTCGCCGGCAGCCTGGCGCGGTTCTCGTCATCGAAGTTCCAGCGCCCGCCCAGGGGCTGGCCGCATTCATCGAGCAGCACCTGGTACTGTTTTCGCAGGGCGCGATAGAAGAACTCCATCCTGCCGTGGGGGTAGCGGCGCCAGCCATCCCTGGGGGTCAGAAAATGCTCGCTGTCCACCTCGCGGGCCGGGATGGCGAGGCCAGCAGCCCACTGGGTAAGCTGGCTCGCAAGGCGCCACTCGTCCGGGCTCTGCCAGGCAAAGCGCTCGGCCTGATGCGCTTCGAGCTGGGCCGTCAGCAGGGTGGGCAAGTCGGGCCAGGGGGCGCTCTCGTCCAGGGTCAGGTAGCAGACCCGGTGGCCCGCCTGGGTGAGGGCGGCGGCGAAGGCGCGCATGGCGGCAAAGAAGGCGAGCACCTTCTGGCGATGGTGGCGGCAGTAGTCCGTCTCCTGGCGCAGCTCCGCCATCAGGTAGCAGACCCTGGGATCCGGCGTACGAAACCAGCTGTGGCCGGCATTCAGCTGATCGCCGAGGATGAGGCGCAGCTCCATCAGGCGTGCTCCTTCTGACGGCGGCAGCGTTCGCTGCAGTAGCGCACCTCCTGCCAGCAGCGCGCCCACTTGCGCCGCCAGGCGAAAGGACGCTGGCAGACGGGACAGATCTTCTCGGGTAGATGGGGTTTGAGGTGCATGCTCCGCCTCGTTCACTGGGTTGACTATCTCTGCCTGCATAACGAAGCGCAGCCAGGATGGGATCACCGCGGGACGGGAAAGGCGGCGCTGCGGCTCGTGAGGGGAGAGGCGCAATGAGAAGGCCCCCGCACCGGCAGGTGCGGGGGCCTTCTGTGGCCGTTACTGGTTGCTGAACAGCTTGGCGGGAGGCGTGGACTGGGCGGTCAGGGTCATGCGGCCCGAGGTCTCCAGCCAGCTCTTGATCTTTCTTGCATCGGCCACCCGTTCATTGGTGGTGTTGGCGTGGAGCAGCACCATGACCACGGGCTCGTTGTTGACCCGGGTGCCCATGACCAGGCAGCGACCCGCCTCGCGGATATAGCCGGTCTTGGAGACCAGGATGGGCCATTCGCCTTCCCGGACCAGGCGGTTGGAGTTGAGATAGTGCAGCTGGCGCTTGCCGTTGCGCACCAGGCGCTGCTCGGAGGCGGTGTACTGGCGGATCAGCGGGTAGGTGGACGCAGCGGCGGCCAGCTTGGCGAGATCGTGGGCGGTGGAGACGTTGCGCGGGTTGAGACCTGTGCTGTCGGCGAAATGGGTGCTCCACATGCCGAGCATGCGGGCCTTGGCATTCATTGCCTCGATAAAGGCCTTGCGGCCACCCGGGTAGTGCCGTCCCAATGCCGAGGCGGCGCGGTTCTCCGACGACATCAGGGCAATGTGCAGCATGTCGGCGCGGCTCAGGCGCGAGCCCACCGCGAGGCGCGAGCCCGTGCCCTTGAGTCTGTCCACGTCGTCCATGGTGACGGTCAGGGTCTCGTTGAGGCGCTGGTTGCCGTCCAGCACCACCAGCGCCGTCATCAGCTTGGTGATGGAGGCGATGGACATCACCCGGTTGGCGTTGCGTTCGGCCAGGATCTCGCCGGTTTTCGGGTTGGCGACCACGTAGGCATCGGATCTCAGGGCGAGATTGGTGCGAGGCTCGAGCAGGCTGTTGGTGGAAGAAGAGGTCGCAGAAAACGGGTTGGCATGGGCGCTTTCCATGCTGGCGGGAAGGAGGAAGGCGCCGAGCAGCAGGGGAAGAAAAGGGCGAAGGTTCATGATTGGACTCTACTACGACTCACAGGGACATTTGGCTAAGTTATATGACGGTAATTGACGCTTCACAACGTCTGGCGGCCCGATATTTTAATTTTATGGGTTGGCGCACCTTGAAATAACCTGCTTCGGGGCTATGGGCGCACCCAGGGGAGTCATGACGGACTGGCCTAGGTCCCTTGTGCTCCCGACACGGTGCGCACTATAAGCCGGTGATGGCCGTGCTGACGACTCTTTTCGCACCTCAGGAAGCATTGCCCCGTCGAAAACGCCATTAATGACCCTGATGACGGGGGAAACGGCGTCAGCGCAGGGAAAAGGGGGCGCCGTTTTTGCAGCCGTCGGGGCCGACTCAGCCCCCCATCATCCGCGCGGTCTGAATGGCCTCGATCAGCGCGGCCCGGTTGATGCGGGGGCGTTCCTCGTCCAGCAACTGCTGCCAGAGGGCGATGGCCCGGGAGTAGCGGCCGTGCAGGAAGTGATCGGAGGCGAGCAGCATCAGGGCGCTCACCTCACCCTTGTCCTGCTTGAGCGCACTATCGAGCAGGCGCTTGGCCTCCGGGGTCAGCTGCTGGCCCGCCTGGTAGTAGAGCACTGTGGCCTGGGCGGCCTGGGTCGCGGCGCTGGCCCCCCCTTCCTGCAGGGCGAGGCGCTGGTAGGCGAGCAGGGCGTTGTCGTACTCGTCCCGATACAGATACAACTGCCCGAGCGCCGCCCAGGCCTCGAGATCGGCGGGGTTGGCTTGCAGGCGCTGGTGCAGGGCGCCCAGTTCTTTGTCTTGCAGATCCCGCGGGCTCAATCCCGCCAGCGGATCGGGGCGCGACTGATAAGCCTGCCACGCCTGATAGCGGCCGGTGCCGGCATAAATACCGGCCATCAGCGCCAGCAGCAGGGCCCCAAGCAGTATCCAGGCGCGCAGCCAGAGCTGCGGACGAGCGGTGCGATCCCTTACCAGCCGATCGCGCAGAGTTTGCTCGGCGGTTGGGGTGGCGTTGGCGAGGCGGGCCAGCTCCAGCTCCCGGTAGAGGCGGCTGTGGGGGGCAAGCCCCGCCTGCTGCTCGGCCATGATCAGCCGGTTCAGCTCGGCCCTGGGGTCGTGGGCGAGCGCCCCCTCGGCTCTGTCGCCGATAAGCGGCACCCGCGCCGGTTGCCGGCGATGCAGGCTCCTGCGCAGGCGATTGAGGGCCAGCAACAGCAAGAGGGCGGGGCCGCCCCACAGCAGCGCCGTGCTGCGCTTGAAGGGGGGATCGTAGCGCACGAAATCGCCGAAGCGCTCCGTCATGCGGGCGATCACCTGCTCATCAGACTGCCCCTCGTCCACCCAGCGATAGACCTCGAGCCGCAGATCCCGGGCGATGGGGGAGTTGGACTCCACCAGGTTCTGGTTCTGGCACTGGGGGCAGCGTAGGGCGCGGGCCAGATCCTGAGCGCGGGTCTGCCGCTCGGGGTGGCGAAACTCATAGGTGTCGACCCCGCTGGCAAGGGCTCCGAGGCTTAATGCCAGCAAGAGCGGCGCAATGAGGGTGTGGCCGAGACGGCTCATGGCTTGCTCTCCTGCGCTTGTCTCTCCACTTCGGGCTGGCCGGCGGTGTTGCTGCGGGCCTTTGCAAGCAGGGGGGCAAACTGGCGTTGCCAGATCTCCCGGGTGAGCAGGCCGGTATGACGGGTCAGTAGGGTACCGTCGCCGGCGAAGAGATAGGTCTCCGGCGTGCCGTAGACGCCGAGCTCCAGGGCGAGTCGGCCGTCGGGGTCGGCCAGCACGGCGCGATAGGGGTTGCCTGCCTTTGCCAGCCAGGCGCGGGCGGCATCTCCCTTGTCCCGGTAGTTGAGGCCGTAGAGGGGCACGGCGCTGGCCAGCTCACCCAGCAGCGGATGTTCGGCGCGGCAGTTGGGGCACCAGCTGGCCCAGACGTTGAGCACGAAGGGCGCCCCCTTGAGTGCCGCGGTGTGGATGGGGGCGCCACCAAACAGATCGTCACTCTGCCAGGCTGGCAGAGTGCGCCCTGCGACGGCCTCATCCTGGCTGTAGGGGTTGTTGCCAAGGCCGAGCCAGAGCAGGGCACCGAGCCCCAGGGTGAACACGAGCGGCACGAACAGGCGCAGACGGGCGTTCATAAGGACTCCTGTTCGAGCCGAGGGTAGGGGGCGGCAGCTGGTGCAGGATGGTTAGCCAGCAGCGGCCGGCGGACGATCAGGCGCAGGGTGCCACCCGCCATCATCAACAGGCCACCGAACCAGATCCAGCGCACCAGTGGCTTGTAGTGCAGCCTCATGGCATAGGCGCCGGGCCCCGTCTTCTCGCCAAGCACCACGTAGAGATCGCCGAGCATTCCCCATTTGATCCCGGGTTCGTTCATGTTCATGGTGCGCACGCTATAGTGACGCCGCTCCGGCGTCAGCCGCGCCACCTCTTTACCATCCTGATGCACGCTGAGAGTGATGCGCTCGGCGGTGTAGTTGGGGCCGATGAGCGGCTCGCTCCCCTCGTAGCGAAACTCGAAGGCGCCGAGCCGATAGGGCTGGCCTGCGGCGAGTACGGCGCCCCCCTCCTGACTGTGGTGACTCACCTGCGCGATGCCGAGGGCGCACACCGCCACCCCGAGGTGGGCCAGCAGGCTGCCGAACCGATTGAGGGTGAGCTCGCGCAGCGACGTCGGCTGCAAGAGCGGGAGCAGCAGGCTGGCCATCAGCCAGAGGCTCAGCACGTTGGCCGCAAGCCCCAGCCAGCTTGCCCGCAGCGGCTCGGGATAGGCGAGGCTCAGCCAGGTGCCCCCCAGCAGGCCGAACAGGCATGGGAGCAGCACCTTGATGCGGCGCTGGGCTGCCAGATGCTGCCAGCGCAGGCGCGGCAGCTGGGTCATCAGCGCCATCAGGCAGAGGGCCAGCGGCACGAAGATGGTATTGAAATAGGGGGCACCCACCGAGAGCGAGCCCAGATGGAGCGACTGGAACACCATGGGGTAGAAGGTGCCGAGCAGCACGCTGGCGCAGGCCACGCAAAGCAGCAGGATGGTGGCGCCGAGCAGCCCCTCTTTTGACAGCAAGCCGAAGCGGGCATAGGGGGCGCGAATGTCCGCCCGCAGGGCAAACAGGGTGAGGGCGCAGGTCAATAGCAAGCCGAGCAGCAACAAGAGGGTGAGGCCGCGGCTGGGGTCGACCGCAAAGGCGTGCACCGAGGTGAGCACCCCGGAGCGCACCACGAAAGTGCCGAGCAGGCTTAAGGCAAAGGTAAAGATGGAGAGCAGCAACACGGCGTGACCGTAAGCCCCGCGCTTCTCGCACACCACCAGAGCGTGCAGCAGGGCGGTACCGAGCAGCCAGGGCAAGAGGGAGGCATTTTCCACCGGATCCCAGAACCACCAGCCGCCCCAGCCGAGCTCGTAATAGGCCCACCAGGAGCCCAGCACTATGCCGGCGGTGAGAAACACCCAGGAGCCGAGCGCCCAGGGGCGACTCCAGTGAGCCACGGCGCCGTCGAGCCGACCCGAGTGCAGCGCCGCCATGGCGAAGGCGAAGTTGACCGCAAAGCCGACGTAACCGAGATAGAGCAGGGGCGGGTGGATGATGAGGCCGATGTCCTGCAGCATGGGGTTGAGATCGCGCCCCTCCAGCGGCCCCGGGAACTGGCGGTCAAACGGGCTGGAGAAGATCAGGGTATAGAGGCCGAACAGCCCCACGATCAGCCCCATGATGGCCAGTACCCG
This sequence comes from Aeromonas sp. R7-4, assembly GCF_040908055.1. Classification (NCBI taxonomy): domain Bacteria; kingdom Pseudomonadati; phylum Pseudomonadota; class Gammaproteobacteria; order Aeromonadales; family Aeromonadaceae; genus Aeromonas; species Aeromonas sp. R7-4. The sequence continues at coordinate 9,148 of NZ_JBFODA010000056.1, read as the reverse complement.
GATGCGGATCAGCGGATCGACCCGCCTGGAGCAAAGGGCCACCAGCGCGCCCCACAGTCCCAGCGCAAAGACGAAGAACAGCATGGAGCCCTCGTGGCCGCCCCACACGGCCGCCAGCTTGAAGCCAAGGGGCAGGGCGCTGTTGGCGTGCTGGGCCACATAGACCAGGGTAAAGTCATCCTGGCCAAAACAGCTGGCGAGCAGCAGCAAGGCGGCCCCGAGCAGGAGCGCGACCAGGAGGGCCAGCGGTGCTGCGCAGCCGAGCAGCGGGCGTGAGGCGAGCCGCAGTCCCAGCCAGGGCAGCAGCCCTTGCAGCAGGGCGAGCCCGGTCGCCAGCAACAGTGAGAGATAGCCGAGCTCCGCCAGCACACAACCTCCAGTCAATCATTCGTCTATGTTATGCCGCAGCGTCTGCACCGTACCGGCGCTGGGGGATAACATCCACATTCCAGGTAACAACCAATCGCAACCACTCAGCGCAACAAATAAGCGCCAGTCACCCGAAGGTGGCTGGCGCTGGTGATCATACCGTTATACGACTGTCATTTGACCGGCATAGAGCACGAAGTAGCGCAGCAGCAGGATCCCCACCAGGGTCAGGCTGCAGACCAGCACCAGATAGCCGTTTTTGGCCCGCAGCGGCGCGGGGGCCAGCAGAGCCAGCAACTGGGGCAGCAGCATGCCGATGCCCACCACCCCGAGCCAGAACACCTGAGCCCAGAAGCCGCTGCCGATGGCGGCCCACATGGCTGCCTCCTTCTGGCCGCCACCGAAGTAGAGGCCGGTAAAGAAGCAGACCAGCAGCAACACCTCTACCGCCAGCACCGGCCGCTCGAAGCGGTGGACGAAGCTCACCCCCTGGCTGTGATGGTTCTCCCTGAACAGGGTGACCGCCAGCAAGATGGTGGAGGCGATGCCGGAGCTGACGCCGGAGATGAGGAACAGCACCGGCAACACAGGGTTGTTCAACAGCGGATAGGTCTTGAGCGCCGACAACAGAAAGCCGGTGTAGGCCCCCAGCAGCACGGCAAGCAGCAGCAAGAGCGGCGCCAGCAGCCGCTCGATGCGGGCAAGCCAAGCGATCAGGCTATCCACAAAGGCGAACTTCTCTTGCAGCAGGTGACTGCGCAAGGTCTCGATCTCGGAGCGAAACACCACCGCCAGCCAGGCGAACAGCACCGCCATGTAGACCTGAAACAGCATGACCCCCATCGACATCACGGAGTCGAACTGGTAGTGGAACATCAGCTTCCAGAAGGTCCAGGGGCGGGCCAGATGGAAGATGAGGATCAGTAACCCCAGCACCACGCTCACCGGCGCCAGAATGGCGGTCGCCTTGATGATGCCGCTCTCGCTGCCGGCCCCCTTGCGGCGCAGCAGCACCGACAGGGTGGTGGCCCCGGCGGAGATACCGAGCAGAAAGAGATAGATGGCTATGGGCCAGTCCCACACCAGCGAGGAGAAGTGAAATGCGTCATGCAACATGATCCATTCCTCCTTCTGTTACTGCGGTAGATGGCGATCGGACAAATCCCCAGACAAGGGAAGGGAAGTAAAATGCCTCTTGCATGGTCATGACGTTATCTCCCCTTTGGGCACGCGGTACATCTTGGGCGAGGTGCCGAGTGCCTGCTTGTAGCGATAGGTGGTCTGCTTCATCAGCCGTTGGGCGATGGGGCTGTCCGGGTCATCCAAATTGCCGAACACCAGCGCCTTGGTGGGGCAGGATTCCACGCATGCCGGCTCCTTGCCCGCCGCCAGGTTGGTCTTGCGGCAAAAGTCGCACTTATCGGCAACCTTGGTCACAGGGTTGATAAAGCGCACCTGATAGGGGCAGGCGGCCAGACAGTACATGCAGCCGACGCAGAGATCCGGGTTGACGTCGACGATGCCATCCTCCTTGCGGATATGGGAGGCACCGGTGGGGCAGACGTGTACGCAGGGAGCGTTGTCGCAGTGCTGGCAGGACTTGCGAAAGAAGTGGTACTCGGCATCGGGGAAGGCCCCGATGGGGCCGGAGCGGAGGATCTCGAGGCGCGAGACCCCCTCCGGCACCTGATTCACCTCCCGGCAGGCATCCATGCAGGCGGTACAGCCGATGCAGGCCGTCTCGTCGTGGATCATGCCATAGCGGACCCCGTCGATGGTCTGGCTGTGGGCGAGGGTGGCCGTGCCGGCACGCACTTGGCCCGTCATCATGATAAGGGCCCCCGCGCCCATGCCCGCCATAAAGTCACGGCGAGAGCAGCTCATGGCGCCTCCTTGCCCAGGCTGGCAGTCTGGTTGGCTGCCTTGGCCTGATGCTGCTTGCTGTGGCAGTCGACGCAGAGCTTGATGCGGGACTTCTCCGGAATTGCCACCATGGGCTCCTTGGCCGGGTGCAGCTGGTGGCAGCTGGTGCAGGTGAGCCTGGTAGCGTGTACGTCGTGGGCCCAGAGCGCCTCGCGCAGGGGTTTGGGCTCGTGACAGCTCATGCAGACCCCGTTCTGCTCGGCGATGGGATAGCTCTCGGTGCTCTGCTTTTCTGCCAAGGCGCTTTGCTTGTCTGCTAGGGCGCTTTGCTTGTCATTGAAGCTGTCGCTAAAGCGCATCACATCCTTGACCCCTTCCCTGTGCTGGGGGGAGGGCTGACCATGGCAGTTTGTGCAGGTGACCGGCGCCAGGTTGTTGGGGTTGGTCGCCTGGCCGTGCTTGCCGTGCATCCCTTCGACCTGCTCCTTGTGGCAGTCGGTGCAGGCCTTGTCGGCACTGCGCAGAAATTCCACTTCATGTGTAGTCGGTGCCGGGGCGGTTGCCGCATCGGCGGCCTGGCCCTGCAGGCTGGTCAGCAGCATGGCTGCCATCAGCATCAGTCGTAAGAAATCCATCGTTAAATCACCCATAGGAAGCCTCCATCCGGCTGCAGGCCCGACACTGCGGGCCCGCATGCCTCGTCATTGTGCGAGCCGTCCGGCCGCTTTGGCCTCGGCATCCCAGGCGGGGACTGTGCTCTTGAGGAACTGGGCCTTGTCGCTGTTCATCTGCTTCATGTCCATGCCAAGAGCGGCCTGGGCCTTCTCCTTGCTGGAGATGTCAGGAATGGCGATCTCGTGGCTGATCCCCTTGGCGGCCAGCAGGCGTGCCAGCTTGGTGCGGGCGTCGGCGGCCTTGTCCAGGGCGGTTCCCAGCATGCGCAGCGCCACTTCCGGGGCGTGCATCTGCACCCCGTGGGAGGCGATGGAGAAGTCCCAGCGCCATTGGGCGTGACGGATGTCCTGCAGAATGTCCTTCATCTCGGCCTCGGTGGCGCCGGCATCCCAGGCGGCCTTGGCCTCGAAGTGGGCGTGCACCAGCTGCTTCTCGACTTTCAGCTTGATTTCGGTGACGGCGTCCTTGCGCTGCTTGACCACCCCTTGCAGCATCTCCTTGCTCTGGGTGTGGCAGTTGCGGCAGGTCTGATCGAAGCGATCGAAGGGGTTGCCCACCTTGTGATCGGTGTAGACCTTGCCCTGCTCGTTCTGCACCTTGGGCATGTGGCAGTCGACGCAGGCGACGTTGTTCTGGCCGTGAATGCCGGCGCGCCAGGTCTCGTACTCGGGGTGCTGGGCTTTGAGCATGGGGGTCCTGGAGAGGGCGTGGGTCCAGTCGGCGAAGCCTATTTCATCGTAATACTGCTCCATCTGCTCCACTGTGGTGCCCTTGTCCCAGGGGAATTTCACCGCCTTGGTGGGGCCGCTGAAGTAGTACTCCACGTGGCACTGGCCGCACACCTGGGACTGCTGATCGAAGCGCCCCTGCTCCTTGAACGGCTTGTGGATGGCGGTCATGGCCCGGTCGGCATAGGGACGGGAGAGGTGCAGGGCGGGTTTGCCCTCCTTGAACTCTTTCGAGGCGGTGTCGTGGCAGTCGGCGCAGCCGATGGTGTTGACGATCTCGGGGCCGCCTTTTGCCCACATCCCCTTGAAGTAGCCATCCTCACCCTTCTCGTCGATGACGCGGGCCACGTCCGGGCCTTTGCAGCTCCAGCAGGCCATGGGAAGCGGACCGTCTTCGGCGGTCTTGGGGGCGCCGGTACGCAGGGTTTCCCGCACGTCGGTCAGCGCATAGAAGTGGCCGCGCGGCTTGTTGTAATCCTTGGAGAAGGGGTAGCCGGCCCAGAGCACCACCATCTGCGGATCTTCCGCCAGGGCGTCGGTGCGTTCCTTGCTCGCGCTGGTGCCTTTCCAGCTGGTGAACTGATCGGCGTGATCCTTGGCGAACAGCTCGCTGCGCGCCTCTACCTTGCCCTCGGGGGCGGCCTCCCCTGCCTGCGCCAGAGTGCCGGCACCCAGCAGGGCGGTCAGCAGCAGAGCGGCGAGGCCCTGTCTGCAAGCTTTGTCATATGAACCCACGGTCATCACTCCCAGATAAAAAAGTCCATGTCGGGCCTGACCGTTCCATCTAGCTGTGGACATCTGTGCTCATCATCGACGGGCATGGCAGGCCGATTAATTGTTATGGCTGCATAGAAAGTGCTGTTTATGCAATTGCTCCCGGAGATAATACCAAATGGGTAAAATGGATAATCATTTATCCCCCTGGGAGTTGCGCTAGATCAATTGGCAGGGGGGGAGGATCCCAAAAGTGGGATCCAGGTTGAATTATTGAAATCCATCCGATGGTTAGTCCCACCTTTTTCCTTCGTCAGGGAGGATGGCAAGGGAGTGGCGCCAGGTAAGAGAAGGTGCCGGGGGGAGGCGGGAGATGGGCGGCACCCCTAGTCGAGACAGGTCTGCATTGAGTAAATATTCATTTTATGTCGACAGGGGAGAGGACGAGATGCTCAGCCTGCTGAAATAGCGCACCCTGGAGGCGAGGGCGGCGCGTGTCAGAAGCTGTCGCGCCAGAGGGAGCCAGAAGGGCCATCCTTTCCCTCCGCAGGAGAAATCAGGTCTTTATTTTGGTGAATATCGGGGTTTGCAGCGTTTAATTTAATTAAATAGGAAGGTTTGCGGCATTTACTTTCGATATTTTCGAAAATGCTGAAGGGTTGTATGGGGTGTTTGGCGGTAAAATGTCCGCCTGTCACGGTGGCTTCCCTTAGGCTTCATGTCCTGGGAAGCCTGTGTTTACCCGTTGGAGGATATATGGCCGAGCTGCGAATCGAGAAACCGACTCTTATTGCCAAGGTGGAGGGCGCCGTGTTTGTGATGGATGCCGATGGCGCCCAGCGCCCTGCCACCCCTGGCATGCAACTGGAGCCGGGCATGCGGCTGCTGACCGGATCCGACGGGCAGGTGGAGTTGGCGGACGCGGTTGACCAGCGCCCCGAGCCCGCCCAGCCTGAGGTGGCACTGCCCGCCGGGACGGATGCCGAGCTGGCGAGCCTCCAGGAGGCCATCCGTCAGGGGGCCGACCCGACCGCGCTGTTTGAGGAGACCGCTGCCGGTAACGCGGCGGCCGGCACGGTTGACGGTGTGGCCGGCTCCAGTGCCGGCGGCTTCGTGGTGGTGGATCGCATCAATGATGCGACCCTGGCCGAGGCGGGCTTTGACACCGACCATCAGGGGGCACTGCCAGGCGACGAACTGCGCTATTCGGAAGATCAGGATCTGCTGGCGGCCATCACCATCACGGAGCCCCAGACCGCCGACAACATCATCAACGCCGACGAGGCGACCGGCGTCATCATTCGCGGCTTCGTCGAGGATGTGGAAGTCGGCCAGACGGTGACCGTCACCCTGATCGATCAGGAGGGCAATCGCCTGACCACCACCACAGTGGTGCTGCCCGGCTTTGTCTGGGAGGCAAACTTCGGCGACGTCACCGGCAAGCTGGTGGATGGTCCGCTGACGATCCAGGCCGATACCCAGGATGCCGCCGGCAACAAGGCCAGCGATCTCGGTCAGACCCTGCTCGATACCATCACCACCATCACCCTCGACCTGGCGGATGAGAGCGACACCGGCGCCAGCCAGGTGGACGACCTGACTAAGGACACCACTCCGTTGCTGCAGGGCAAGGGGGAACCGGGTGCCACCGTCACCCTGAGTCTCGGCGGCAGCGTGCTGGCGGTGCTCGTCGTCGATGGCAACGGCAACTGGCAATACCAGATCCCGAGCGACATGGCGGATGGCGCCTATGATTTTCGTGTCGACTCGGTGGACATCGCCGGCAACCGGGCCAGCGACACCCTGACCGTCACGGTCGACACCCGGGCCGCCATCGACATCGATGATCTCGACACCGGCAGCATCCTGGGCCATGACAAGGTCACCCTGAGCGGCAGCACCAGCGAGGTGGAGGCGGGCCAGCGGGTGACCATCACCCTCATCGGTCAGAATGGTCAGACCCTCTTCAGCGGCAGCGCTCTGGTGGGCAGTGACGGCCGCTGGCTGCTGGGCGGCCTTGATCTCTCCAGCATCCAGGGCCCCTACGAGGTGCGCGCCGAGGTGACGGATCTGGCGGGCAACCGGGTGATCGACGGGGCCCCCCTCATTGGCCAGAGCGATACCCTGACCCTGTCTGAGGCGGACCTGGCCGAGGGGCCGGTGAGCGCCACCGGCTCCCTGCATACCGGGGCCGGGCTAGATGGCAACCTGCAGGTGAGCTTCGGCGCCGATCAGAGCGCCCTCCAGCAGCTCGGCTTGACCAGCCACGGGACGGCGCTCGCCTACCAGACAAGCGGTCAGACCCTGACCGCCAGTGCAGGGGGCGTGACCGTCTTCACCCTGACCCTGGCCAATGACGGCAGCTATCGCATCGTCTGGCACCAGAGCCTGGATCACGGCCAGGATAGCCTGAGCCTGCCCTTTGCCCTGGAGTACCGCGACAGCGACGGGGATCGGGTGCACGCCAACCTCAACATCAACCTAGTGGACAGCACGCCGCCGGACTTCACCATAGCCCCCGTCACCCTCATTGAGGATGGCTTTGACAACACAGATGCCGTGGTGGGGCAGAGCCCGTTCCTGATCGGGCACCAGTCCGATCCCCTGCTGGCGGACTCCGCCGCCTTCGCCGACCAGGCCGCGACCCTTGCTCGTCTCAACGGCAGCGGTCTTGCCAGCGACGGCCATGTGCTGAGCTTCGAGTTCGGCAGTGATCGCCTGCTCACCGGGTATTACCTCGATGATCAAGGCAATCGGATCGAGGTGATCAGGGCAGAGCTCGGCGCCAGCCAATCCGGCAGCGACGTTCAGGGCAAGGTCACCGTTTCCCTCAGCGGGCCCCTGGATCATCAGGGCAGCGACCGGCTTTCTCTGGGGCTCACCGTCTCCGCCAGGGAGATCGACGGGGACGAGACCCACGCCAACCTTCAGATCGCCATCGACGACGGCTCCGATCCCGGCCTCGGCCTCGACGCCGGCGGCAGTCTGCAAGAGGGCGGGGCCAGCCAGATCCTGGACGGCCAGCTGCCGGTCAATGTGGGCAGCGATCGCCTGGTGTCGCTGAACTTCGAGGCCAATCAGCCCGGCCTGAATGGCCTCACCAGCGGCGGCCAGCCGACCCACTATGAGGTGAACGGCAACCGGATCACCCTGCTGGATGCGGGCAACAAGCCCATCCTGACCGTGACCCTGGGGCTGGATGGCAAATACCAGGTGGTGCTCGATGGCGTACTGGATCAGCCGGTCAGCACCAACAGCGTCAACCTGGGGCTGCAGGTTGTGGGCACCGATTTTGACGGGGACAAGAGCAACCTCGGCACCCTCAATATTCATATCACCGACGGCGTGCTGCCCCAGGTCGACCCCGTCTCCCTCACCCTGGTGGAGGACAGCGACTGGAGCGCGGCCCAGACCCTCACCGGGGATCTGGCCATCACCGCTGGTGCCGATCCCCTGGTCCATATCGGCTTCGATGCCAGCCAGCCCGGCCTGCAGGGCCTCACCAGCGGCGGCGCGCCTGTGGTCATCAGCGTCAGCGGCAACAGCATCAGCGGCGCGGTCAACGGCCAGAATGTCTTCACCTTGACGCTGGATCAGAACGGTCACTACGTCTTTACCCTGAACCAGCCGCTGGATCAGGGCTGTGTCGACAGTCTGCTCAAGGCGGGCTTCACCCTCACGGACAGCGACGGCGACACCGTCTCCTCCACCCTGACCGTGGCCATCGGCGATGGGGCCAATCCGGTCATCAGCGCCGTGACCGGCACCGAGATGACGGAGGCGAACCAGGGCGACGGCGCCGTGGTGAGCACCATGAGCTTCACCGTCAACCACGGTGCTGATGCCTTGGCGCCCGATAGTCTCAAGTTCGATATCGCGGCCATTCAGCAGAGCCTGGATGGCAAGTACAGCAGCCACGGCAGCAAGGTCACCTTCACCCTGGATGCCAACGGGGATCTGGTGGGCACCAGCGCGGATGGCCGCGAGGTGCTGCGGGCCGAGCTGGAACTGGTGGAAACCGACGGCAACTGGAGCGTCACCGCCAAAGTTGTCTTAAGCGGTGAGCTGGATCACCAGGGGAGCGAGTCCCTCAATTTGCCGCTCACCGTAACCCTGACCGACAAGGACGGGGACAGGGTCTCCACCGACTTGCCGCTCATCGTCAAGGACGGCAATGCGCCCGTCTTCGTGGCAGGCAGCGGGGTGAGCCTGGATGAGCGCCATCTCGACGGCAGCAACCCCCTGACCGGCACCGGCCACTTCCAGATCAATGCCGGCTCGGATCGGGTGAGCGAGGTGTCGTTTGCCGACATCAGCGAGCAGCCGGCCCTGACCGCCCTGGGTCAGAGCGTCAAATACGAGCTGGTCGACGGCGATGCCAGCATCCCGGGCAATCAGGTGCTGAAGGGCTATGTGGAAGTCAACGGCCAGCGCGTCGAGGTGCTTCAGGTCGAACTGGTGGGCAAGCTGGACAACGCCGCCAGCAACGGTTTTGACTACAAGGTGACCCTGTTCGAGGGGGTTCACCAGAGCGGCAACACCGTGACCGACCTGCCGTTCAAGCTCAATATCGTCGACAGCGACAAGGGCAGCGGCAACAACGACAGCACCACGGGCACCCTCAACGTCAGCATCGTCGAGGGCGATACCCCGACCCTCACCCTGACCGGGGTGACGCTCAGTGAAGGCCGCTTCGACGGCGCCGCCAACAACCAGACGGCGGACGATCAGCAGGCCACCGGCAGCCTGACCATCACGGCGGACTCCGATCCCGTGGTGGACGTGCGGCTGACCCTCTC
>NZ_JBFODA010000055.1:0-2947 GCF_040908055.1 Aeromonas sp. R7-4 | reverse complement strand
ACGGCAACTGGAGCGTCACCGCCAAAGTTGTCTTAAGCGGTGAGCTGGATCACCAGGGGAGCGAGTCCCTCAATTTGCCGCTCACCGTAACCCTGACCGACAAGGACGGGGACAGGGTCTCCACCGACTTGCCGCTCATCGTCAAGGACGGCAATGCGCCCGTCTTCGTGGCAGGCAGCGGGGTGAGCCTGGATGAGCGCCATCTCGACGGCAGCAACCCCCTGACCGGCACCGGCCACTTCCAGATCAATGCCGGCTCGGATCGGGTGAGCGAGGTGTCGTTTGCCGACATCAGCGAGCAGCCGGCCCTGACCGCCCTGGGTCAGAGCGTCAAATACGAGCTGGTCGACGGCGATGCCAGCATCCCGGGCAATCAGGTGCTGAAGGGCTATGTGGAAGTCAACGGCCAGCGCGTCGAGGTGCTTCAGGTCGAACTGGTGGGCAAGCTGGACAACGCCGCCAGCAACGGTTTTGACTACAAGGTGACCCTGTTCGAGGGGGTTCACCAGAGCGGCAACACCGTGACCGACCTGCCGTTCAAGCTCAATATCGTCGACAGCGACAAGGGCAGCGGCAACAACGACAGCACCACGGGCACCCTCAACGTCAGCATCGTCGAGGGCGATACCCCGACCCTCACCCTGACCGGGGTGACGCTCAGTGAAGGCCGCTTCGACGGCGCCGCCAACAACCAGACGGCGGACGATCAGCAGGCCACCGGCAGCCTGACCATCACGGCGGACTCCGATCCCGTGGTGGACGTGCGGCTGACCCTCTCCGGCCAGGTGGTGGATGGGAGCGGCAAGGCCATCACCCACAACGGTGAGACCCTGACCTGGCAGGAGGTGCCGGGCAGCAACGGTCACGGCTTCCAGGCAGTGACCGCCAGCGGCACCCTGGTGCTGACGGTGACCCTGCCGAGCGTGCCGGGGCGCATCGAAGCTCACACCCAGGCAACCCTGGACTATCAGGTGAAGGTACACACCAACCTGGATCACGGGGCCGACGACAGGCTCGACCTGACCCTGCCGGTCAAGGTGACCGACAGCGATGGCTCGGTGATCACCGGCAGCACCACCGCAGTGATCACCGACGCCGCCGATCCTCACCTCGGCATCGACAGCGGAGTCACCTTGCAGGAAGGGGCCTCTGGCCAGACCCTGGATGGCCAGCTGCCGGTCAATGTGGGCAGCGATCGCCTGGTGTCGCTGAACTTCGAGGTGAACCAGCCCGGTCTGAATGGCCTCACCAGCGGCGGCCAGCCGACCCACTATGAGGTGAACGGCAACGTCATCACCCTGCTGGATGCGGGCGGCAAGACCATTCTGACCGTGACCCTGGGGCTGGATGGCAAATATCAGGTGGCGCTCGATGGCGTACTGGATCAACCGGTCAGCACCAACAGCGTCAACCTGGGGCTGCAAGTACAGGGCACCGACTTTGACGGGGACAAGAGCAACCTCGGCACCCTCAATATTCATATCACCGACGGCGCCTTGCCCCAGGTGGACCCGGTTTCCCTCACCCTGGTGGAGGACAGCGACTGGAGCGCGGCCCAGACCCTCACCGGGGATCTCAATATCACCGCAGGCGCCGACCCCCTGGTCCATATCGGCTTCGATGCCAGCCAGCCGGGCCTGCAGGGCCTCACCAGCGGCGGCCAGCCCGTGGTCATCAGAGTCAGCGGCAACAGCATCAGCGGCACGGTCAACGGCCAGAACGTCTTCACCTTGACGCTGGATCAGAACGGCCACTACGTCTTCACCCTCAACCAGCCGCTGGATCAGGGCAGCACTGACAGTCTGCTCAAGGCGGGCTTTACCCTCACGGACAGTGACGGAGATAAAGTCTCCTCCACCCTGACCGTGGCCATCGGCGATGGGGCCAACCCGGTCATCAGCGCCGTGACCGGCACCGAGATGAAGGAGGCGAACCAGGGCGACGGCGCCGTGGTGAGCACCATGAGCTTCACCGTCAACCACGGTGCTGATGCCTTGGCGCCCGATAGCCTCAAGTTCGATATCGCGGCCATTCAGCAGTGCCTGGATGGCAACTACAACAGCCACGGCAGCAAGGTCACCTTCACCCTGGATGCCAATGGGGATCTGGTGGGCACCAGTAGCGACGGCCACGAGGTGCTGCGGGCCGAGCTGAGCCTGGTGGAGAGCAACGGCAACTGGAGCGTCACCGCCAAAGTTGTCTTAAGCGGTGAGCTGGATCACCAGGGGAGCGAGTCCCTCAATTTGCCGCTCACCGTAACCCTGACCGACAAGGACGGGGACAGGGTCTCCACCGACTTGCCGCTCATCGTCAAGGACGGCAATGCGCCCGTCTTCGTGGCAGGCAGCGGGGTGAGCCTGGATGAGCGCCATCTCGACGGCAGCAACCCCCTGACCGGCACCGGCCACTTCCAGATCAATGCCGGCTCGGATCGGGTGAGCGAGGTGTCGTTTGCCGACATCAGCGAGCAGCCGGCCCTGACCGCCCTGGGTCAGAGCGTCAAATACGAGCTGGTCGACGGCGATGCCAGCATCCCGGGCAATCAGGTGCTGAAGGGCTATGTGGAAGTCAACGGCCAGCGCGTCGAGGTGCTTCAGGTCGAACTGGTGGGCAAGCTGGACAACGCCGCCAGCAACGGTTTTGACTACAAGGTGACCCTGTTCGAGGGGGTTCACCAGAGCGGCAACACCGTGACCGACCTGCCGTTCAAGCTCAATATCGTCGACAGCGACAAGGGCAGCGGCAACAACGACAGCACCACGGGCACCCTCAACGTCAGCATCGTCGAGGGCGATACCCCGACCCTCACCCTGACCGGGGTGACGCTCAGTGAAGGCCGCTTCGACGGCGCCGCCAACAACCAGACGGCGGACGATCAGCAGGCCACCGGCAGCCTGACCATCACGGCGGACTCCGATCCCGTGGTGGACGTGCGGCTGACCCTCTC
>NZ_JBFODA010000054.1:0-150624 GCF_040908055.1 Aeromonas sp. R7-4 | reverse complement strand
CAATTCGGACGCGGGGTGGAGCAGCTCGGTAGCTCGTCGGGCTCATAACCCGAAGGTCGTCGGTTCAAATCCGGCCCCCGCAACCAACTATTTGTGTCCATGGCAAGGCAAACGCCTGGCGGTGGAGACGAAGACAGCAAGGGGCATCTGCTCAGCCTCTTGTGGTGGCAGTACAATTCGGACGCGGGGTGGAGCAGCTCGGTAGCTCGTCGGGCTCATAACCCGAAGGTCGTCGGTTCAAATCCGGCCCCCGCAACCAACTATTTGTATTCATGGTAAGGCAAACGCCTGGCGGTGGAGACAAAGACAGCAAGGGGCATCTGCTCAGCCTCTTGTGGTGGTAGTACAATTCGGACGCGGGGTGGAGCAGCTCGGTAGCTCGTCGGGCTCATAACCCGAAGGTCGTCGGTTCAAATCCGGCCCCCGCAACCAACTTCTGACTGCTTTTCTTCTGCGTTACCTCTCAGACTCTCTCCAGCATCTGTTGCTTGCACACAATAATGTGTGTTTTTCCGATCCCTCTCGCCAATTGTTCGGTATCATCCTGGTTTCTGTTCATGGATGAGGCCGCAACCTGTGATGACCCCTTTCAGCTATTCCCCTCCCACAATCACGATGCAGACCGCCTCCCTCGCCGAGGTGATGGCGAGCACGGTGCCCGTCAAGCTCCTGCTCATTGCCGAGTCAGAGCGGGAGACCCTGCTGGCTCAGGCCCCCTTCGCCCCCGTGGCGGCCCAGATAGCCCTGGGTCAGAAGGCCCCCTATTCCCTGACCGACAGCCAGGGCCTGCAACAGGTGATCTTCGTCGAGCCCAGCCCCGCCCTGGATCATCGACTCTACAAGCAGGTACGTACCTGGGTGGCCCCCCTTTCGGGGCTCAAGGCGACGGAGCTGGCGCTGCACCTGGAGGGCTTCGATGCCGTCCACAGGGTGCGGCTGGCGGAGCTGGTGATCGCCGCCCTGCTCGCCGCCGACGTCCCCCTGCCGACCCAAAAGCGGGACGAGGAGGCAAGGCCCGGCTATCAGCAGCTGTACCTCTCTCCCCCGTGCGAGCTGGACCCGCCCCGGGTGGCGGCGGAGGCCGAAGGCAACGGCTTGGCCCGCCACCTGGCGGTGCTGCCCGCCTCCGAGCTTGACGCCCAAGGCTACCGGGCCTTTGTGCAGCAACTGGCGCAGCAGGAGGGGTGGCAGTGGCAGGAGTTTGACGAGGCGGCCCTCGCCACCCTGGGCGCCGGCGCCTTCCTGGCGGTGGCCAGGGGCTCGGCGAACGGTCAGGCCGCCATCGTCAGGCTCAGCTACTGCCCGGCCAACCCGGTGCGCCGCCTCGCGCTGGTGGGCAAGGGGATCTGTCACGACTCCGGGGGCTACAACCTGAAAGTCGGTGGCAGCATGTATGGCATGCACCTGGACATGGGGGGCAGCGCGGTGGCGCTGGGGACGCTCCATGCCATCAGCCGGGCGAAACTGCCCGTTGAGGTGCACTGCTGGCTCGCCATCGCCGAGAACCACATAGGCCCGCAGGCCTACCGGCCCGGGGAGGTGGTGACTGCGCTGAACGGCACCACCATAGAGGTGGTGGACACCGACGCCGAGGGGCGCATGGTGCTGGCGGATGCCCTGACCCTGGCGGCCGGGGACAAGCCCGATCTGCTCATCGACTACGCCACCCTGACCGGGGCCTGCAAGCGGGCGCTCGGCAGCCGCTACAGCGGCGCCTTCACCAATCGATCCGAGTGGCTACCCGAGCTGATCAGCCTGGGCCAGCAGAGCGGGGAGCGCGTCTGGCCCTTCCCCCTGGACGAGGATTACGACGACAACCTCGAGAGTGAGTGGGCGGATCTGTTACAGTGTGCCCCCGGCGCATCGCCGGATCATATCGATGCCGCCCGTTTCCTCAGCCGCTTCGTGCCCGAGCAGACGCCCTGGCTGCACCTCGATCTGAGCGGTTTTCGCAGCAAGGGGGGCAACGGCGTGGTCGGCAGCGAGGTGACCGGTTTTGGCGTCAGGCTGACCCTGACCCTGCTCGACAGCCCATTGGGGATGGCCGCGCCCGACGCATGATACGTGGCCAAGCACAACCAATAAGGACAAGCGTGAAACAAGCAAGCTATGACTGGGTGCTGTTCGATCTGGACGAAACCCTGCTCGATTTTCCGGTCGCCAGGGCGCTGGAGCGGACCCTGCAGATCTACGGCGTGGCGCCGACTCCCCCCAAGATGGCGGAGTACCATGCCCTCAATCAGCGGCTCTGGCAGCAGTACAACTCGGGCGAGATCGACGCCGCCCACCTGCAGCAGACCCGTTTCTCCCTGTTTGCCGAACAGGTGAACGTGGCGCCCATGGCGATGAACGACACCTTCCTGCAGCAGATCATCGCCCTGAGCGTGCCGCTGGAGGGGGTGGAGGAGACGCTGAAGACCCTCAAGGACAAGGTCAGGATGGGGATCATCACCAACGGCTTCAGCCTGCCCCAGCGCGGGCGCCTCGACAAACTGGGCTGGAACGCGTGGTTTGAGCCTCTCGTTATCTCTGACGAGGTGCAGGTGACCAAGCCGGCGGCGGCCATCTTCCAGCATGCCCTGGCGCAGATGGGGCAGCCGAGCCCGGCGCGGGTGCTGATGGTGGGGGACAACCCCAAGACCGACATCGCCGGCGCCGCCGCCCAGGGGCTGGCCACCTGCTGGTACAACCCGGGCCGTGAGGCGGGGCCCTGCGACGCGACCCACGAGATCCACCACTTCGCCCATCTCTCCGCCATAGTGCTGGGAGCCTAGGCACAACCCTTGCCTGCAAGGGCGTAAAAAAACAAGGCAGCCCATGGGCTGCCTTGTTTGCATCCGGCGCCAGCTATCGCCCGAGGCGGGCGAGCAGCCAGGCTTCCAGCAGCGCCACACCGGGGGCCAGCACGGCCTCGTCGAAGTCGAACTGCGGGTGGTGGTGGGGCGCCGCCAGGTTGGCCCCCAGGATGACATAGGCGGCCTGACCGCCGTGCTGCTGCACCCGCTCGATGAGAAAACCGGCGTCCTCGCTGGCCCCGAAGCGGCGGGTGTGGATAGTCTCGAGCGCTATCTCCTGTGCGAGGGGCACGAGCTCCTCGATCAGGGCCGGGCTGTTCTCGATGCCGATGGCTTCCCCTTGTTTGCGGATGAGGTAGGTGGTGCCCTGCATCAGGGCGGCCCCTTCCACAATCTGCTGCACCTGGTTGAACATGTAGTCGTTGAGGGCCGGCGTCGCGCCGCGGGTCTCTCCCATCAGGCGGGCATGGCCCGGGATGACATTGCGCCCGCTGCCGCCGTTGAGCTGGCCCACATTGATGCGGGTCATGCCGTCCCGATGGCGGGGAATGCCGAGCATGGCCGTGGTGGCCATGCAGGCCGCCGCCAGGGCATTGTGGCCCGCGTTGGGCTCGAGCCCCGCATGGGCGGCTTGCCCCATAAACTCCACATCGAATTTGGTGGAGCAGAGAAACTCGGTGGGGTTGACCACCAGCTCGCCGCTGCTCGCGTGAATGCCGATATGCAGCGCCAGCAGGGCGTCCACGTCGTCGAGCTGGCCCCCTGCCGCCAGCGCCTTGCCGCCGCGGCAGCCCTCTTCGGCCGGCTGGAAGAAGAGCTTGATACGGCCATGGAGGCGATCGGCGAGGGCCGCGATCCGCTCGGCCAGCACCAGCCCGATGGCGGTATGACCGTCGTGGGCACAGGCGTGCATCCAGCCCGGGTTGGCGGAGTGCCACCCCTCCCGGCCGGGCTGGTGCGCCGCCTCCAGGCTCTCTTCGACCTCCACCGCATCGATGTCGAAGCGAAACGCCAGGGTGGGGCCGGGACGATCGCTCTCCCAGAGTCCCATCACCCCGGTGAGCTCGTCGATGCGTGCCAGCCACTCCGGGTGCGCACCTTGGTGCAAAGCGCGCGCCTTCTGGGCCTCGACGTCTACTTCCCGTCCCATGATGAGATTGCTGGCGAGCAGCTGATCCCCCAACACGACGGAGAAACCGAGCTCATGGAGACGTTGGGCGATGAGGGTGGTGGTGCGAAATTCACACCAGGCGGCTTCGGGGTGACGGTGAAGGTCGCGGCGCCAGTGGCGCAAGGCATCCTGAGTCATGGTGATTCCTGCATGGCAAATCCAGCGGCCATTGTGACGGGCAGGGGAGCAAGAGTAAATCCCGGGATGGCGGATGCGACAAGGGGAGCCTGGGGTCCCCTTGAAAGATGGCATGGATGCCGCGAGGTCGTTTTATGCGCGCAGATCGCATTCAACGATGGCTTGGCGCCATCCTTTGCCAGAGCGAGTCAAAAACCCATGTTTCAGTCTGTTTTTTGAACCCGTTCGGTCTGTATCGAGTCGCAGGCGAACAACAGTGGCTGATTGACCGGCTTAGAGCTGTGCCAATGAAGGCATGGAGACGGCAACCAGGGTGAAAAACACGGTGAAAACGGCGGTAACTACGAACTCTTTCATGATTCTATCTCCCTTGGTTGGCTCATGATGGAACCAAGATACCACAACGGAACGATAAAACAACGAAAAATGTAATTATGTGGCAAAAGTTGTTGGGAGGTGAAATATGGCTGCATTTGTGCAAGTTTAAGGACGTTTTTTGTCCTGACAAGGATTTCATGGTGATGTCAGTGAAAGAAGATATATATAAATCCTTTAAATACATTTAGTTATGTTGTTGTTGTAACTCTTTCTATTGTGGTTTCGATTGGAGTCTTCGTGGTGGCTTCCATTTTACGGTAGCAAAATGGCCTGCGGGATGCGCCGATTTATGTCGTCATGGGACGGTTGGTGGCTGCCAGCCAGGTTTTGTCATCCCATGTCATGTTTTCTCACGACTTGTGCCCTAACCCCAGTCTGCAAGGCTATTTCCAGCCAGGGTTATCCGATGAAGGCTCAATTTTCTGCTCATCCCAAACAGGATGGGAGCAAAAAGAGTACGGAAAAACGACAAAACGGTCGCCAAAGGAGCATGGAAGGGAAAGGGGGGAGGCGGGAACATGGGGGATCGATCTTCATGGGGCCTTGGGTGGCCGGACGCCCCGTTTCTCTCTGTTTTCTTGGGGGGCGAGCCACCGGGCCCGCGCGCAGGAGGAGCGGGAGATATCGTCGGCCCACCCGGGTTGCTATATGGCGCCTGTGTGATGGGATGAAGGGCAGGGGAGCCCTGGCGCAGGGCCGTGGCACTGCGGCACCAAGGCCTTTATCCGGACCTGTCGCGAACAAGGTGAGCAAGCAGAAAAGCAGGGGAAAGAAGTAAAGGAGAAGGTCGTGGGGTCAGAGGCTCAGGGCCGTCGGGCAGGGGTAAGACATGGCGACAGTGGCAAGTGGATAGTGGATAGTAGGGCCCCACAGAGGGGGCTGGGGGGTGAGGAGCCCGCATAAAAAAACCCTCCAGAGGAGGGTTTTTTTGTCAGGCCACCGCGCTTAGAACAGGGTGGTGGAGAGATCGTACAGCTCCTGGTTGAACGGGCGCTTGAGGTTCTCGATGCAGTCGATGATGTCGTGGTGCACCATCTCGTTGCCCTGGATACCGACGCAGCGGCCACCCTGGCCGGCCAGCAGCTGCTCGACGGCGAAGGCGCCCATGCGGCTGGACATGATGCGATCACGGGCAGTGGGGGAACCGCCGCGCTGGATGTGGCCCAGGATGGTGGCACGGGTCTCGCGGCCGGTCATGGCCTCGATGTCTTTTGCCAGGGCGTTGACGTCGGTGACGTGCTCGCAGATGGTGATGATGGCGTGCTTCTTGCCCTTGGCTTCGCCTTCCTTGATCTGTTGCAGCAGCTTCTCCTTGTCGAAGGCCACTTCCGGCACGATCACGTACTCGGCGCCACCGGCCACGGCAGCGGACATGGCCAGATCGCCGCAGTGGCGGCCCATGATCTCGACCACTGAGATGCGGTGGTGGGAGCTGCAGGTGTCGCGCAGGCGGTCGATGGCGTCAACCACCACGTTCAGGGCGGTATCGAAGCCGATGGTGAAGTCGGTACCGGCGATATCGTTGTCGATGGTGCCCGGCAGGCCGATGCAGGGGAAGCCCTCTTCGGTCAGCTTCTTGGCGCCCATGTAGGAGCCGTCACCGCCGATGACCACCAGGGCGTCGATGCCGTGCTTCTTCAGGTTCTCGACCGCCTCGGCACGGACTTTCGGGTCCTTGAAGGCGGGGAAGCGGGCGGAGCCCAGGAAGGTGCCGCCGCGGTTCACCACGTCGGAGACGCTGTGGCGCTCGAGCTTGACGATCCTGTCCTGATGCAGACCGAGGTAGCCATCATAGATGCCGTAGACTTCCAGGCCATGATGCAGACCGGCGCGCACCACGGCGCGGATGGCTGCGTTCATACCCGGTGCGTCACCACCACTGGTCAAAACACCAATACGTTTGATTTGTTTGGTCATGAGTGCCTCTGGATCTGAGTTGTCGAAAATCTATATCTGAAAAATACGGCGAGCCCGCTTTTACTATATCGGCTTTCCTATGGCGAAGGGTCCATAGGAAAGCGATATGAAGAGAGGGGCAAGCCCCTCTCTTCTGGCCGCTTACTTGGCGGCGCCAGCGATGATCTGGGAGAAGTCGTCCACTTTCAGGGACGCACCGCCCACCAGGCCGCCGTCGATGTCCGGCTGGCCGAACAGGTCGGCAGCGGTAGCACCGGTCACGGAGCCGCCGTACAGGATCTGTACCTTGGTTGCCACGTCTGCGTCAAAGCCGGCCAGGTACTGGCGGATGTGAGCGTGCACGGCCTGGGCGATTTCCGGGGTGGCAGTCTTGCCGGTGCCGATGGCCCAGACCGGCTCGTAGGCGATGACGGCGTTGGCAAAGGAGGCGATGCCGCAGCGATCGATCACGGCCTTGAGCTGGGTCTCGACGACCTGGTTGGTGGTACCGGCTTCGAACTGGGCCAGGGTCTCACCGATGCACAGGACAGGGACCAGGCCGCCCTTCTGGATGGCTTCGTACTTGGCAGCGACCACGTCGTCGGTCTCTGCGTGCAGGGTACGGCGCTCGCTGTGACCGACCAGGGAGTAGGTGCAACCGAAGGCTTTGAGCATGGACGGGGCGTTCTCGCCGGTGAAGGCGCCGGACTCGTGAACGTCGGCGTTCTGGGCACCGTAGGCGATCTTGCTGCCGGCGGTCAGCTGTTCAACCAGACCCAAAAAGATAACAGGCGGGCAGACGGCGACTTGCACGGAAGGATGAGCGGCAGCAGCCGGGGTCAGTCCTTTGATCAGAGCTTCCACGGAAGCCTTGGTGCCGTTCAGTTTCCAGTTACCCATTACCAGGTGCTGTCTCATCTTCTATATCTCCTAGGCATTTGATTGCGCAACATTATATGAATTGAACCGAGCCCAAGATAGCTGACCCGGCGGCAAATGACGTAATTTTTTTTCGCTTTCCTGATCCAAATCAGGAATGAAAGGCGCGATTGCTCACTCGGTGACCTGCCCCCGCAAACGGGCCCACCATACCCCAATCCACTCGTGAATGGCAGCCTCGGAATACATCAGATAGCGCCCCTTGGGGAGGTAGGTATAGAGGGGTTGCGGCACCTGACTCTGCTTGGCGGTGTAATCGGTGGGGGCCGGCACCGTATCGAGTCCCTGACCGCGATAGAGGGCCATGGCGCGAGGCAGATGGGTGGCCGAGCTCACCAGGGCCACCCGCTTGCCCTTGAGGTGGCGGGCGATGCTGACCGCCTCGTCATGGGTGTCTTTGTTGTTTTCAAACAACGTCATCCGGGCGCGGGGGATGCCGAGCGTCTCGGCCATGCGGGCGTTGACCTCGGCATTGGAGAGCGGATCCCCGGAAACATAACCGGAGAAGACCAGCTCGGCTCCTGGATAGGCCTGGGCGAGGCGCACCCCCTCCAGGGTGCGAGCCAGGGAGATGTTGTTCTGCCAGGAGCGCTCGGGCACCGCCGGATCGCTCACATGGCCGTTGCCGAGCACGACGATGGCCTGGATGTCCGGATGCTGGCTCACCTCGAACGGCGGATAGGTCTGCTCCAGGCTGCGGGCCAGTTCATAGCTCACCGGCCGGGTCCCCATCAGGGCGATGATCACCAAGGAGAGGGTCGCCAGCAGCCTGCCGCTTTTTTGAAAGCGGGTGAACCAGAGCAGCCCGAGCGCCAGCAGCAATAAGGAGAGGGAGAAGGGGAGCGGCATCAGCAGCTGGCCCAGCCATTTCTTGATGACAAAGAGGTTGAGCTCGAACACGGCAGCGACGTCCTTGAGTTTTCAGCAAATTCGGGATGTGACAGAATACCCCTCTTTTTGGTCTGGCCCAATCCTGCGGCCAAGAGTTGAGTGTGTCTTGAAGCAAGATCAGAGTTTTGACGGGCGTGCGGACAAGTTCGCCCGCAACATCTACGACTCCACCAAGGGGTGCATCCGCACGACCGTGGTGTGGAGCGACATCGAGGCCTGCCTGGCGCGGCTGGGCAACCGGCCACTGCGCATCCTGGATGCGGGGGGCGGCTTTGGCTACTTCACCCAGAAGCTGGCGGCCATGGGCCATCAGGTGGAGCTGTGTGATCTCTCGGCGGAGATGCTGGCCCTGGCCCGCACCCAGATCGCCGAGAAGGGGCTGGAGGACAGAATTCGTCTCATCCATTGCCCCATTCAGGATCTGAAGCAACACGTGACCGGTACCTTCGATCTGGTGCTCTGCCATGCGGTGCTGGAGTGGCTCGCCGAGCCGCGCCAGACCTTGCTGGGTCTGTTCCCTTTCGTCAAGGCTGGGGGCATACTGTCGCTGCTTTTTTACAATCGTCACGGCCTCCTGTTCCAGAGCCTGGTGGTGGGCAATTTCGATTATGTGCGCCTGGGCCTTCGCAAGAAGCGCCAGACTGCCCTGACCCCCACCAATCCCCAGATCCCCGAGCAGGTCTATGACTGGATAGGCCGGGGAGGCTTGCGGATCATCGGCAAGACCGGGGTGCGGGTCATCCACGACTACATGCGCCACAAGCAGGATCAGGTCGAGAAGTTCGACGATCTGCTGGCCATGGAGCAGCAGTACTGCCGGCAGGAACCCTTTGTCTCCCTGGGTCGCTATATCCATGTGATGGCCCAGAAACCGGCCGGTTGAGACACACCGGCGTGAATACGATGCGGGATCCAGCCGCCGGGGCGCCACCGACCCCGGCCTATATCACCACGGCGGGCGAGTGACCCGCCGGCTATAACAACGAGATGATAACGTCATGATGAGTACATCCCGTACCCTGCCAGAGACGGTGGGATGGGTCAGACAGGAGGGGTTGTCCCTGAACCTCCCCACCGACAGGCTGGCCTTTCTGATCGCGATCAAGACGCTGTCCGAGGACGAGTCTGATCTCTCCGAGGCCGCGCTGCACGATGCCTTTGGCTATGTGAGCAGTGCCTTCGGCCAGATGGACGAGACCCTCACCGGTCGCGCCAACAACGCCATCAACGATCTCATTCGCCAGCAGCTGCTGTCGCGTTTCACCACCGACATGGTGGCGGGGGAGAGCCTCTACCGCCTGTCGCGCCTTGGCATGAGCATCGTCGACTTCTTCCTGGAGAGCCGCCAGGTGGACTCCATCAAGCTCTCCATCCTGCTCGAGCACCTGGCCGCCGAGCTCGACACCGCCCGCAAGGCGGCGCTCGAGACCAACACCCGGGAGCAGTGGGATGCCGAGGTGCTGCCACGGCTCACCTTCTCCCTGGAGGAGACGCTCGGGCGCATCGATCTCACCCAGCGCGCCATGGACGAGCAGCAGAACCAGGTCAAGAGCGAGATCGCGGCCCTGCTGACCCAGAACTGGGTCGATGCCATCCACAGCTGCGAGAAGCTCCTGCATGAGACCGGCCAGACCCTGCGCGAGTTGCAGGACACCCTGGACGCCGCCGGCCACCGCCTGCAGGCGGGACTGCTCAACATTCAGGAAGCGGCCCAGGGGCGCGAC
Source organism: Aeromonas sp. R7-4 (assembly GCF_040908055.1). Taxonomy (NCBI): domain Bacteria; kingdom Pseudomonadati; phylum Pseudomonadota; class Gammaproteobacteria; order Aeromonadales; family Aeromonadaceae; genus Aeromonas; species Aeromonas sp. R7-4. The sequence goes on along the minus strand of NZ_JBFODA010000054.1, from coordinate 140,692 downwards.
GATCTGTTCCATGTCGAGGAGCTGACCCATGCCCTGCAGGGGCGTCTGGACGTCATCACCGCCTGGGGCCAGCAGTGCATCGAGCTCTGGTCCCGCTACGACAGGCACGTCCACAAGTTCATCCGCAACGCCATCGACATGGACAAGAACCGCGCCTTCAGCCAGCGGCTGCGCGAATCCATCCGCAACTTCGAGCAGCACAGCTGGTTGTTGCGGGTGGCCGAAGAGCCACGCCTGCTGGAGCTGCGGGATGAAACCATCGCCATCCACGACGAGGAGGTGACCGGCGAGGTGCCCCTCGAGATGGAGTACGTGGAGATGGTGGACATCAACCAGGAGCTGGCGGAGCGCATCGAGCGCTACCTGGCCCGCTATCCCGAGCAGGGGGATCGGCTGGATCTTGCCGACGTGCTGCGGGAATACCTGCTGGACTACCCGGCCCATGCCCACTTCGACGTGGCGCGCCTCCTGATCGATCAGGCCGTGCGTCTCGGCCATGCCAGCGGTGAGCGCGAGCACCACCGCCAACCCGCATGGAAACCCATCAACCAAGCTGGATCCAAGGTTCAGGCCTATGTCATCGATCAATACTGAATTCCCCTTGCCCCTGCGCCTCGCAGAGGCCATCGCCAACCCCTTGTTTCCGCGCATCGATACCGCCCTGCGCTCCGGTCGCCACATCAGTGCCGACGAATTCGAACAGCACTCGGCCCTGGTGGAGTACCACCAGGAGCTGGAGATCTTCTACGGCCGCTATCAGGTGGAACTCATCAAGGCGCCGGAAGGCTTCTTCTACCTGCGTCCGCGCCCGAGCGCCGATATCGGCACCACTGTGCTCTCCGAGCTCGATATGCTGGTGGGCAAGGTGCTCTGCTACCTCTTCTTGAGCCCGGACCGTCTCGCCTCTGAAGGGGTGTTCGCCATGAGCGAGCTGCAGGAAGAGGTGCTGGGTCTGGCGGACGAGAAGCAACTGCTGCGTATGGTCAACAGCCGCTCCGGCGGCACGGATCTGGACAAGAAGAAACTCCTCGAGAAGATCCGCACCTCCATGCGTCGCCTCAAGCGCCTCGGGATGATCACCCCCCTTGGCAACAGCGACAAATTCCGGGTCAACGAATCCGTGTTCCGCTTCGCCGCCGACGTGCGTTCCGACGAGGATCCCCGCGCGGTGCAGCTGCGGATGATCCAGGAAGGGGAGGCCATCTTCCACGACGACGAGATGCCGAGCAGCGATTCCCTGTTCGAGGATATCGAAGAGGATCTGGACGAAGAGCAGCTGGAGCTGGAGGTGGAAGATGATCTGCAACGTTAATGTGCCGGCACTGATGGTGTCTGCCGGTTTGATGGAGAGTGTGGCGTGAGAGGCAAATTCAAATCCCTGACCATGGTCAACTGGAACGGCTTCTTCGCCCGCACCTTCGATCTCGACCAGCTGGTCACGACCCTTTCCGGCGGCAACGGCGCGGGCAAGTCCACCACCATGGCGGCCTTTATCGCGGCCCTGATCCCGGATCAGTCCCTGCTTCATTTCCGCAACACCACGGAGGCGGGCTCCAGCAGCGCGTCACGCGACAAGGGGCTCTACGGCAAGCTGCAGCGCGGCCACTGCTATTCGCTGCTGGAAGTGATGAACAGCCGCGAGCAGCGGATCTGGGTCGGCGTCCACCTCGAACAGGTGGCGAACCGGGACAACAAGGTCAACATCACCCCGTTCGCCCTGGTGGATGTGCCCGAGCATCTGGCGCCCACGGATCTGCTGCTGGAGAAGCTCGACGACGGCAAGGGCCGGGTACGTGCCTTCGCCGATCTGAAGGGGGCGGCAGCGGAGCTCGGCGCGCTCAAGGTCGCCAAGTTCAATACGGTGACCGATTATCACAACTTCATGTTCGAGTTCGGCATCACCCCGAAGAAGCTGCGGGATCAAAAGGATCGCGGCAAGTTCTATCGCCTGATCGAAGCCTCCCTCTACGGCGGTATTTCGTCTTCCATCAGCCGCTCCCTGCGTGAATACCTGCTGCCGGAGAACTCCGGGGTACGCAAGGCGTTCCAGGACATGGAGGCGGCCATCTACGAGAACCGCCGCACCCTGGAAGCGATCAAAGAGACCCAGGGTCAGCGGGATCTGTTCAAGAATCTCATCACCGAGACCACCCACTATGTAGCGGCTGAGTATGTGCGGGGCGCCGCCGAGAAGAGCCGTCTCTCCGAGCTGGCCCTCAAGGCGCGCTCTGAACTCGCCGGCAAACGCCGTCTGTTGGCCGAGGAGAAGCAGCGTGCCATCTATCTGGCGGACGAGGTGGATCAGCTCACCAACCGCGAGAAGCTCCTGACCGACGAGCTGGAGTCTGCCGCCGAGCACCTGGCCAAGGTGATGGCGGCCGTGGCGCTGCAAAAGAAGATTGCCCTCTATCGCGCCGATCTGGCGGAGCTCAACGACAAGCTGGAGCAGCAGCAGGCGGTGGTGGAAGAGATCCACGGCCAGTTGCTGGAAGTGGAAGAGCGCAAGGAGCTGGCCCAGGCAGAGGTAGACAGCCTCAAGACCCAGCTGGCCGACTACCAGCAGGCGCTGGACATCCAGCAGACCCGCGCCATCCAGTACCGTCAGGCGGTGCAGGCCCTCGATGCTGCCCGCGAGCAGTGCGAGCTGCCGGGGTTGACCGCCGAACAGGCGAGCGACACCCTGCACCAGTTCCGCGCCGCCGAGCAGAGCCTCACCAGCCGGGTGCTGGGGGCCGAGCAGCAGCTGGCGCTGGCCAAGGCGGCGGTGGCCGAGCACGAAGCGGCCCTGGCGCTGCTACTCAGCATCGCCCCCGACACCGTGCGCGAGGCCGCCTGGCCCACGGCGCAGGCGCTACTCAAGCGCCATATCGAGGACAAGGCCCGCATTGCCCAGGGGCAGGGGCTGCGCGCCGCCCTGGCTCGCCTCGAGAAAGAGAGCGAAAGCCAGAAGAATCTCTTCAAGTTGCGCGACGAATTGCAGCAGGCTTGTGGCCAGCTGATCGCGAGCCAGGACGAGCTGGAGATCTTCCTCGAAGCCCAGCGCACCCGTCAGGAGGAGCTGAGTGAGCAGCAGGCGGAAGTCAACCAGCGCCGCGCCAGCCTCGAGCATCAGGGCACCCAGCTCGGCCGAGATATCGCGGAGCTGACCAAGCTGGCGCCGCGCTGGCTCAAGTCGTTCGAGAAGCTCGAACAACTGCGCGAGCAGAGCGGATTGCCGCTCGCCACCGCCGAGGCGCTCTCGGCCGGCATGCAGAGCGTGCTCGACAAGGAGCGGGAGTTCGAGCAGGAGAGCAACCGCATTCAGGGCCAGAAACAGGCGCTAGAGCTGCAAATTCGCAACCTGCAGCTGGGGGCCGGCGAGGCGGATCCCCGTCTTGCCCGCATCGCCGAGCAGGTGGGGGGCGTGCTGCTCTCCGACGTCTATGACGACATCTCCATCGACGATGCCCCTTACTACTCCGCGCTCTACGGCCCGGCTCGCAGCGCCTTGGTGGTGCTCGACCTCGAAGGCGCCATCGAGCGGCTGAAAAAGCTGGAAGATTGCCCGGAGGATATCTACCTCATCCAGGGTAACCCCGACTCCTTTGACGAGGATCTGGTCGAGGCCGACGAGTTGGGGGACGCCGTGCTGGTGCGCACCAGCAAGCGTCAGGTGCGCTTCTCCCGTTACCCCGAGCTGCCGCTCTTTGGTCGCGCTGCACGGGAAAAACGGATTGAACAGCTGGAGCTCGAGCGGGAAAACCTGGTCGAGGGTTACGCCAAGGCCGCCTTCGAACAGCAGAAGTACCACCGCCTCTACGGCCACTTCCGCGACTTTATCGGCCAGCATCTGGATATCGCCTTCCGCCCGGACCCCGAAGCCGAAGTGCAGGCCAAACAGCACGAGCAGCGCAAGCTGCAAGAAACCATAGCCGAGTGCAACAAGCAGCTGGCCGAGGCCAAGGCGGCCGCCGCCCAGCTGACTCGCCATATCCAGCTGGTGCAGGGGATGCTGCCCTTCGCCCACCTGTTTGCCGAGAAAGAGCTGGCGGCCCGCCTCGAGGCGGCCCGTGCCGATGTGGAGGCCCTTAACACAGCCGAAGCTTTTATCGCCAGACACGGCAAGGCGCTCGAGAAGCTGGAAACCCAGGTGCAGGTGCTGCGTCAGGATCCCCAGGATCTGGCCGCCCTGCAGGCGGCCTATGATGAGGTCAGCGACCTGCTGGCAGAGCAGAAGCGCCGCTGCTATGCCCTCGATCAGCTGGTGGCCCGTCTGCCGCACTTTGCCTATCAGGACGCGCAAGACCTGCTCGGCAAGGCCTCCGAGATGAGCGAGCGGCTCAAAGAGAAGCTCAAGGCGGCGGAGCTTGCCGCCCGCACCGCCGGTGAGCAGCACAAGCAGATCACCCAGCGCCACACCGAGGCGCTGCAGCTGCGCACCGCGCTCGATTCCAGCGCCTCGGCCAAGGGCCAGACCCTGGCGGAGTTCGAGCAGGAGCTGGCGGCCATGGGGCTGACCCTGTCGGATGACATGGAAGAGAAGGGCCGTGCCCACAAGAAGGAGATCGAGGAGCTGCTTATCCGCACCCGGACCCGTCGCACCAGCGCCGAGGCCCAGTTGCAGGTGTGCAAGCGAGAGATCGAATCCCTCGGCGGCCGCCTCAAGCTGGAGGGCAAGGATTACTACGGCGCCCGCAAATCCCTGGTGGGTCACAAGGCGAGCTGGTCGCGGGTGGTGCGTCTGGCGCGGGAGACCGACGTCGAGAAGCGCCTCAACAAGCGCGAACTGGCCTATCTTGACAGCGACGAGCTGCGCTCCATGTCGGACAAGGCCCTCGGGGCCCTGCGAGTGGCGGTGGCCCACGACGAGGCTCTGCGCGATGCGCTGCGTCTGTCGGAAGGCAACCGCAACACCGAGCAGAAGGTCGCCTTCTACGTGCAGGTCTACCGTTACCTCAAGGATCGCATCCGCAACGACATCATCCGCTCGGACGATCCGGTGGAGGCCATCGAGGAGATGGAGATCGAGCTGGCGCGGCTCGCCGACGAGCTCAAGCAGCGGGAAACCCATCTGTCGCTCTCCTCTCACGAGGTGGCGGCCAAGATCACCAACATCATCCGCCGGGAGCAGAACCGCATCCGGGTGCTCAACCAGGGCTTGCAGAACATCGCCTTCGGTCTGGTGCGCGGGGTGCGCCTCAACGTCAACATCCGCGAGGCCCACACCCGTCTGCTGACGGCGCTGGCCGACCAAACCGCCATGCACAACGATCTGTTCGCCGACAAGGATCTCAGCTTCTCCGAGGCGATGGCCAAGCTGTTCCAGCGTCTCAACCCGCAAGTGGAGCAGGGGGATCGCAGCTATCAGGTGATGGGCGACGTGCTGCTCGACTATCGCAATTACCTGGAGCTCGAAATCGAGGTGCAGCGCGGGGCCGATGGCTGGCTGCGGGCGGAGAGCGGTGCGCTCTCCACTGGCGAGGCGATCGGTACCGGTCAGGCCATCTTGCTGATGGTGCTGATCAGCTGGGAGGAGGAGTCCCGCCGTCTGCGCGGCAAGGACATCGCTCCCTGCCGCCTCTTGTTCCTGGACGAAGCGGCGCGGCTGGATGGCAAATCCATCGCCACCCTGTTCGAGCTGTGCGAACGCCAGGACATGCAGCTCCTCATCGCGGCGCCGGAGAACATCAGCCCGGAGAAGGGCACCACCTACAAGCTCATCCGCAAGGTGCAGGGCAAGCACGAGCACGTGCACGTGGTGGGACTGCGCGGCTTCGGTTTCGCCGACGACAAGCTCATCGCCTGAGGGGGATACCCTGACAGGGGCTGACGGAGCGATACGCAAAACGGGAGGCCTGGGCCTCCCGTTTTCCATGGGAAATATGAGAGAGTAGGCCCCTGTTCGCGGGAGCCCGCCTGGCCATGAAAGCCGGGCGGGGTAAACGCGATATCTCATAACGGGTCGAGGAAGTCGATGATGAGGATCATGGTGCAAAAAGGGTTGCTGGCCTCCCTGTGCCTGCTGCTGGCAGCCTGCAGCAGTCAGCCGGACGTGAGTGGCGGATCGGACGGCAGCTGGCGCGGTTATACTCAGACGGGGCTGGCCTCCTACTATGCCGATCGCTATCACAACAAGAAGACGGCGAGCGGCGAGCGATACAACAACAGTGCCAGCACCGCCGCCCACATGACGCTGCCCTTCGGTACCATGGTGAGGGTGACCAATCTCGCCAACGGCAAGAGCGTGGTGGTGCGGGTCAACGACAGGGGCAACTTCGCCAGGGGGCGCATCATCGATCTCTCCAGGGCGGCCTTCAGCCGCATAGGCAACACAAGATCCGGCCTTATCAAGGTCAGGCTCGAGGTGATCTAGGGTGTGGCAGGGGCCTCAGTCTGCGCCTGTGGCAAGTGCCCAGGACTGCTGACTAGCCCTTCCACCCCTTGCCCGTGTTTCGCCGCCAAGATCTGGGGTCAAGGTTCGGGGTATAACTAAGAGAGCATCCACAAGGAGGGTCAAAACATGGCTGGCAAGAGGCCCATTCAGGCAACGGCAATTCCCGAGAACACGGCAAAGTCCCTCTATCCGGAGCCCTTTGCCACCCTGGTCAAGCACCGCACCAAGCGCAAACTCGGGGATCATTTCGGCCTTGCCAACTTCGGGGTCAACCTGACGACCCTGGCGCCAGGCGCCATCTCGGCGCTCAAGCACCATCACGGCAGGCAGGATGAGTTCGTCTATGTGCTCTCGGGCACGCCCACCCTGCGCCACGGGGAGGAGGAGTACCAAATGTCGCCGGGGGAGTGCATCGGTTTCAAGGGGGGCAGCGGACTAGCCCACCAGCTGCTCAATCACGGGGAGGTGGACGCCGTCTATCTCGAAGTGGGGGACAGGCTGCCAGGCGACACCGTCGAGTACCCGGACGACGATCTGGCCCTGATGCAGGGTGCCGATGGCGCCTGGTCTGCCCGACATAAAGATGGCTCGCCTTATTGAGCATGGATTCGGCGGGCTGACGGTCGCAGCCCGACAAGTGAGGAAGGGCAGATGAAGAGAACGTTGATCCTGGTGCGCCATGGCAAGTCGAGCTGGGAGCAGGTCAGCCTGGCGGATCGGGAGCGCCCCCTGGCCGCACGGGGGCTGCGCGATGCCCCCCTGATGGGGGGGCGCCTGGCAAGGGAGGGGGTGAGGCCAGATCTCATCCTCTCGAGCCCGGCCTGCCGGGCGCTGTCGACGGCCCGGCTGCTCGCCCATGAGCTGGGCTATCCGGTGGGCAAGATAGCCATCGACGATCGCCTCTACGAGAGCGATGTCGAGACCCTCCTCGGGGTGATGGGCGAGCTTGCGGACGAGCTTATGAGCGTGCTGCTCGTAGGGCATGACCCCGAGTTCACCGCCCTGGCCCACGGCTTCTCCCGCGGGATCGTCCGGATGCCGACCTGCGCCGTCGCCCGCTTCACCTTCGATGCCCCCTCCTGGTCTAGCGTCCCGTTCCGCAAGCCGGTGACGGCGGTGCTTGACTATCCGAAACAGGGGTAGGGGGCCGCAGCGCTGCCTCCCGCGGGCCGACGGGCCCGCAAGCATGACGACAGATCAAACAGCAAGGGGAGCCTGGCGCTCCCCTTGCTGTCACCCTTGTGCGCCTATCTGGCTGCGATGGGGCCCTTGGTTCCTGCGTCCTTGTCGACCCAGCCATCTTCCCCCTTGAGTCGGCGATCCCCCTGGATGCGATAGGTGACCATGCCCTCCTCGAACACCAGGGCGCCGTCGGATTTCCTGGCCTTGACCTGCTTGTCGTTGACCCAGACCCTATCCCGGTCGTCGATGCGGATGCTGGCCACGGTGGCGCCCGTTTCGGGGAAGGTGGCGACCCAGTTGCCGGCATAGGGGCTGGTGCTGACCGCAACGGGGGCGGCGCCAAACCCGGCGGCGGCGTTCTCGGCTCTGGTCTTGTTGATGTCACAGCCATTGAGTTCGCTCACCTGGGTGCTGCAGCCAGAGCGCTCCAGCTTCAGCTCATAGCCCAGATTCAGACCGCCGTCGGCGGCCGGGACAGCGGTGCCAAATCCTGCCCTGGCATTTTCCGCCTTGCTCTTGTGAGTATCGCAGCCCTGGGCCTCGGTGACCTAGGTACAGCCGGAGCGTTCGAGTTGCTCGGCGTATTTGGCGTTGATGGCCTGAACCTGGGCGCTGCCCAGCAGGGAGAGGGTCAGGGCGAGAGCGGCATGTCTGAACATGGTCAATTCCTCGGGAGGTGGGTCATTCAGGCGCGCCGCCCCCTGGCGGCAACGCGCATGGGCCGGCAATGGCGAGCGCGAGACCGTCTCTCACGATAGCAGGGCGGCTCGGCGCATGACACCTCGCACTCAGTTTTGGGGAATGCGCACGCCCTTGTCGAGGTAGAGGCTGCTGTAATGGGCACGGTGGGTGACAAACATCACCTGATGGCGGCTGCCGTCGGAAAGAATGAGGAAATCGCCGGCCTGGGCCGGGCTTTGCAGGCGGATCTCGTGCTCGGGGGCGGTCAGCTTGTCGGCCTCCTCCCGGAAGGTGAGGGTGTAGGAATACATATGGCGCTCCACTGCAGGCTCATATCCGGACACATCAGTACAACTCTAGCCCCGACGCCCGGGGTCCGCGGCGCCCAAGCGGCACCGCTGCTGCAGAACACCCTAGCGCGCCTCCAGGCCCTGTGCGTCCGCCCCTTTTATGGGTAAGCTGGCCTTCAATCCCTGACGTGCGGGGCTGGCACGCCAGGATGAACGCAGGATCACCCTGAGTACGAGAGATGAGAGACAAGGAGTCACCATGACCACACTCGCCACCGAGCTGGTACGGATCGCCGCCTTTTCCGAGGGGGAGCAGGGGGGTAACCCCGCCGGTGTCTGGATAGGGGATGACCTGCCCGCGCCGGAGGCGATGCAGCGGATCGCCGCCGAGGTGGGATTTTCGGAGACCGCCTTCGCCGCCCCGCTGGCCGGGGCGCCAGGGGAGGGAATGCGCCGATGGCGGGTGCGCTACTTCTCCCCCGAGGCCGAAGTGCCTTTCTGTGGTCACGCCACCATCGCCCTCGGGGTGGCGCTGGCCCGCCGCGTGGGGGCCGGGGAGCATGAACTCTGCCTCAACCAGAGCCAGATCAGGGTAACCGGCTGGCAGGACGACGCGGGGCTGTGGCAGGCGGCGCTGCAATCACCGCCGACCCGCAGCCGGCCGGCGCCCGCCGATCTGATGCGCGAGGCCTTGGCGCTGTTTGGCTATGACGCGGCCAGCCTGGATCCCCGCCTTCCTCCTGCACTCATCCACGGCGGCGCCGACCACCTGGTGCTGGCGCTCAAGGAGCGCTCGGCACTGGCGGCCATGAAGTATGAGCTGGCCCAGGGGCGGCTGCTGATGCGCCGGGAGGGGCTGGTGACCATACTGCTGGTCCATGTGCAAGGGGATAGGCTGTTCCATGTCCGCAATCCCTTCGCCTATGGCGGCGTCTACGAGGATCCGGCCACGGGCGCCGCGGCCGCTGCCTTCGCCGGCTATCTGCGGGATCTCCACTGGCCCCACGGCGGGGCCATCGAGATCCGGCAGGGGGAGGAGATGGGCATGCCGTCGCGGCTCCATGCCGAGATCCCGGCCGAGCCCGGCAGCGGGATCCGGGTCTCTGGCCGGGCCCGTCTGATGTAGCCCTTGCAATAAAAAAACCGCCTGATGGCGGTTTTTTTATTGCGCAGCCCCTATTTCAGGGCTTTTTTCAGCTTCTTGATCTTGCCTTCGTGCTTGGCAATCTTCGCCTGGCGGGCGGCGATCTGCTTCTTGATCTCTTTCTTGCTGGCCATGGGGCTGCTCCTTGGTGTCTTGGGCGTCATGGGGATCATGGTGCCCGGGGTCTCTCCATGCGTGCCGGGAAGGCCCTCTCCATTGGCGCACTGGCAGCCAGGGGAGGGGGCATACCGCGGAACTGGTTTGCAGGATAGTCCAGTTTTCCGGTGGCGCCATTCCATTTGCGCCCGAAGGCGGCAACAAAAAAGCGCCCCCGGGGGCGCTTTTGGCTGGCTGGGGCGTTATCAGGCCTTCTTCAGGTAGGCGGCCACCAGCACGATCTGCATGCCGTTCACCTTGCCCTCGATGTGCAGCGGGTTGTTGGTCAGGCGAATGCCCTTGACCAGGGTGCCGCGCTTGGCGGTGAAGCCCGCGCCCTTGACGTCCAGATCCTTGATCAGGGTGACGGAGTCCCCTTCGACCAGCACGGCGCCGTTGGAGTCGACGGTCGGCACGCTGTCGTCATCGTCGCTCGCCATGCCGGCTTCTGCCCAGGCCTTGACCTCGTCTTCCATGTACATCATGTCCAGCATGTCCTGGGCCCAGAGCTCGCCCCGGGCGGCGAGGGCCTTCAACTGGCGCCAGGCCATCACCTGCACCGCCGGCACCTGGCTCCACATGCTGTCACCCAGGCAGCGCCAGTGGTTCACCTCGGTGGTGTCCGGCTGCTCCAGCTGGCCGCGGCAGGTGTCGCAGAGCGCCACGCTGTGGTCGTCGTCGCTGGCGGGGGAGTGCGGCACCGGGAAGGCAGTCAGCGCATGTTCTGCGCCACACAGCTCGCATTTGGCGTTTGCACGGGCTTGCAGGATGGCATTGATGGTCATGATTGGGTTCCGTTTATAGGGGTAAAGCGGCCCGCCGTGGCGGGCTGCGCGAATGAGGGGGCGGAATATAGCACAAATCCATGCTTTTTGTCAGGCTACCGGAGACCCACGGGCGAGTGCTTTTTGACGGCAGATCGCTAGAATAAGCCTCCCTTTTTGCGCCAAAGGACAGGTTCACCGTGCTGGCCCACCGTTTTCGACAACTGGACTGCTTGCTCACCGACGAGCGACGCTGGTGGCAATACCAGCCCTATCACCACCTGGGGCTCGCCTTTGCCAGCGAGGTGCCAGCTCTTGCCGAGTGCCTGGAGGCGCTGAGCCTGGAGGAGATAGCGCGCCTCGATGGCGACATGGATGCGCTCTGCACCCTGCTCGCCCCCTGGATCCCGGCGGGGGCCGAGTTGCAGGCCCTGAGCGAACTCGCCGACTTCGTCCCCGAACCCGTCCAGTGCGCCAGGACCATGGCGATGTACATGCCGGGGCGCAAGCAGGCGCAGATAGAGGCCTTCACCGGCTGTCTGCCCCCTCACCAGGGCCCCTATCTGGAGTGGTGCGCCGGCAAGGGGCATCTGGGGCGCCTGGTGTCGCTGCACCGTGGCGCCGACATCCTGAGCCTGGAGTGGCAGGGGGCGCTCTGCGAGGAGGGGCGACGGCTCGCCGCGCGCGACGGCGCCAGCATGCAATTCGTGGAGGCGGACGCCTTCGCCGCCGAGTCCGGGGGGCTCATCGCCCCGCACCATCACGCCATGGCGCTCCATGCCTGCGGCGATCTGCACACCCATCTGCTGGCGCGGGTGGCCGAGGGGCGCGCCCAGGGGGTGACTCTCTCCCCTTGTTGCTACCACCTCATCAGGGAAGAGCGCTACGCGCCCCTCTCCCGGGCCGCCAGGGCCAGCGCCCTGCGCCTTGGCAAGAGCGACCTGAAGCTGCCGCTGCAGGAGACGGTGACCGGCGGCGCCCGCATCGCCCGATTGCGGGAGCAGGAGGTGGTGTGGCGTCTCGCCTTCGACTGCCTGCAGCGCCGGGTACGCGGGGTGGATGAGTACCTGCCGGTGCCCAACCTGCAAAAGAGCCTGCTGGCGGGGGGCTTCGAGGCCTTCTGCCACTGGGCCGCCGAGCGCAAGGGGATAAGGTTGCCGACGGGGCTCGACTACGCCGCCTTCCTGGCACAGGGGGAGCGACGTTTTGGCGATGTCGCCCGCATGGAGCTGGTGCGCCACCTGTTTCGCCGCCCCCTCGAAGTCTGGCTGCTGCTCGATCGCGCCCTTTTCCTCGAGGAGCAGGGCTACCGGGTGGAGGTGGGCACCTTCTGCCCCAAACCCATGACCCCGCGCAACCTGCTGATCCGGGCGGTGCGCGTCGGCGGTGTCTGAGCAAGGCCCCTGACCGGCGCTGGCGGCTGCGCCAACAAGACCATGGGCTGGGGCTGGATATCCCTGCTAAACGAGCGCCATCTGAGTGCAGGGTGGCATGGCTCACAATTTCGCCAAATTCTTAATTCTTGTCGTGAATTTAGTTGTGCGGATGCCTATGCTCGCCCTGACATTTTCAAGACAAGGATGCTTACCCATGTTCATGCTCACGCGCACCGCCTGCCTGGTTGCCCTCGTCTGGGCGCTGCCCGGCCAGAGCGCCATGACAATCCAGCCCGATCCCCAGAACAGCGGCGGCTATGTGATCGCCGCCGCCGATCTCGCCAGTGCGGCCCAGGCCAAGACTGCCAACCCCATGTACGGGCTCTGGGCCAAGGCTCTGGCCACCCGGCCCAATACGGTGGTGGAGGCCATAGTGGCGCGAGCCCCCGGCAACCCGGACAACGTCAAGCGAGTCGAGCGGGTCTTCACTGAATCGGATTGGGAGTTCCTGACCCAGATGGCCGCCCCGGAGTACACCTACGAGCGCTTCCTGCGGGCGGTGGGCAAGTTCCCCGCCTTCTGCGGCGACTACACGGACGGGCGCAATGCCGACGCCATCTGCAAGAAGTCCATCGTCACCGCCTTCGCCCACTTTGCCCAGGAGACCGGCGGCCACATCGCCAGGGAAAATGTCTCCGACAACCCCCTGGGGCTGGAGGAATGGCAGCAGGCGCTGGTGCACGTGCGGGAGATGGGTTGGTCGGAAGGGCAGACCGGCTACACCACGGGGTGCGGCCAGAATGACTGGCAGAACAGGAAATGGCCCTGCAGCACCGGCCAGGGGTACTTCGGTCGCGGCGCCAAGCAGCTCTCCTACCACTTCAACTACGGCGCCTTCTCCGAGGCCATGTTCGACGGCGATGCCACCGTGCTGCTGAACAACCCCGGCCTGGTGGCGGACTCCTGGCTCAACCTCGCCTCCGCCATCTGGTTCTTCCTGACCCCCCAGGCCCCCAAGCCCGCCATGCTGCACGTGATCGACCGCACCTGGGTGCCCTCTCAGCGTGAGCTGGCGGCGGGCATCGGCTACGGCTTTGGCACCACCATCAACATCATCAACGGCGGCATCGAGTGCGGGGAGCAGAACAGGGACAAGGGCCAGCCGGTCAACCGCATCCGCTACTGGGAAGGGCTGGCGGCCCACTACGGGATCCCGCTGCTCCCTGACGAGAAGAACACCTGCTGGCAACAGACCCCCTATGGCAGCCTCAACCTGAACGGCGCCACCGACGTGCTCTACACCAACTGGGACGGCAACTGGAAATACTACCCGGACAGGCCGGGCGGCTACTCCTTCGAGTGCGAGCTGGTGGGATTCCAGACCGCCTACTCGGCCCTGGTGCCGGGGGACTACGAGAAGTGCGTGACCAACTTCTACGGCTCCCACGCCAGCTGGCCCAAGGTGCGTGTGGTGGCACAGCTGGATCCGGCACCGGTCGATCCCGGCACGCCGCCGGTGGACGGGGTACCGGCCTGGGAGGCAGGCAAGGTCTACACTGCGGGCAACAAGGTGAGCCACAAGGGCGTCATCTATCAGGCCAAGTGGTGGACCCAGGGCAACGAGCCGGGCAAGGGGGATCCCTGGGCGCCGGTGACCTGAGCGCCAGTATGAGAGGACGAACCCCAGGGGAGGCAGCGCGCCTCCCTTGTTGATCGGCGGTCGGGCCACCCCCTTGCTGCGCCTCTTTTGGCACTGATAGAGTGCGGGTTCACACCTAGGGAGGGGCTTTACCATGAACATCGCCATCCATTTTGAAATCCCGGTGCAGGATCTGGAGAGAGCCATCCGCTTCTACGAAGCGGTCTTCGACCTTGCTCTGGAGCCGGTCGAGATCGATGGCAACGAGATGGCGCTCTTCCCCCTGCATGAGGGGCAGGAGGGGAGTTCAGGCGCCCTGGCGAAAGGGGAGAGCTATGTGCCGAGCCTGGATGGCACCCGGATCTATTTGCAGGTGACTGACATCGACCGGACCCTGGGGCGGGCGCTGCAGTTGGGTGGGGAGTGTCTCTACCCCGTGACCCGGGTGAGCGAACAGATCCGGGTGGCGGAATTCAGGGATTGCGAGGGCAACCGCATCGCCTTGCAGGAGATGGGGCGAACCTGACTCATCAGGGGCATGGTGCCATGAACGGGATGGGACCATTCCCCGACTTGAGCCTTGTGATGGGCCTCAAGATGGTCAGTTGCCCCTTCCTGGTTTGCGTGCTACTTCATCGGGGGCGGCAAGGAGCCAGGATAGTCTTGGTTCCGTCTGCCGCCCCAACTCTTAGGAGGCATCATGGAAGGTCATTGTCTGTGTGGCGGGATCACCGTTTCGAGCGGCGATCACAAGGAGGTCAACCTCTGTCACTGCACCATGTGCCGGCGCTGGTCCGGCGGACCCATGTTCGCGGTACACGGCGGCAAGGAAGTGCGCTTCACCGGGATAGCCCCGGTGGCCTACCGCTCGTCCGAGTGGGCGGAGCGCGGCTTCTGTCCCACCTGTGGCACCCATCTTTTCTACCATCTGCTGCCGACGGACGAGTACATCCTCTGTGCCGGGCTGTTTCAGGAACAGGTGTTCGAGCTTACCGGGCAGATCTTTATCGACGAGAAACCCGACTTCTATGCCCTCAAGAACGACACCCCGACCCTGACAGGGCAGCAGGTGTTCGAGCAGTTCGCCCCCAAACCCTGAGCCTGTCGCCGCGCCGGCGCAAATCCCAAGGAGTCAATCATGGATGAACAGCAGAAGGTGAGGGGGCCTGCCTCCTATTTTCCCGCCATCGAGCAGAAGTACGGCCAGCCGATCGCTCACTGGCTGACCCTGCTGGCGGGGCGGGAGGAGCGCAAACACATGGCCCTGGTGGCCTGGCTCAAGGCCGAGCATGCCATGGGGCACGGTCATGCCAATGCCCTGGTGGCCCATTTTTTGGCGCAGGGCTGAACCCCGTCTCGGCCCTGATCGCTTTCGGGTGTCAGGGCTGTCGACCACGGCTGATGAAGCAAGGATGGAAGATGGAACTGGTGGTGATCCGCCATGGACAGACTCAGGCCAACGCCGAGGGACGTTATCTGGGAGCACTGGATATCGGGCTTAACGAGATAGGGTGGGAGCAGGTGGCAGCGCTGGCCCAGGATCTTGCCAGAGAGGTGCCGTTTCAGCGTTTGTTGACCTCCCCTTTGTTACGGGCGAGGCAGAGCGCGCTGCGGATCTCCTTGGCACTGGATCTGCCCATCAAAACGGTTCCTGCATTTCGTGAACGCCATGTGGGGCTGTTCGAGGGGCTGACTCAGACAGAGGCGAGGGATCGATACCCCGAGTTGTGGGCGTGCAACATCACCCGACGTTGGGCTGAGGGGCCGCCCGGCGGTGAGTCGCTGGATGCGGTGATAGTGCGGATTTCCCAGGGCTTGGCCGAGTTGGTGCATGACTACCCTGGTGAGCGGGTATTGCTGGTGGCACACGGGGTGGTGGCCAAGGTGATCCGCGCCCTCACGAGAGCAGGTTTTGACGACTTCTTCGAGTGGCAGTTGCATAACGGCGGCAGATTGGTGGTCAAGCTGGACTCGGCTCAACCACCGATATTTTACCATCGTCCCACAGGGCAGGATGAGCTTCGCTATTGACTAAGGCATAGCCGAGTCGTTCAGCTGGCGCCTTACCGGTGAGATCAGGGGGCCGGTTTTGTATTGCAAGAGAAAGTGACCGCTGGCCGGAGCGTCGGTCAGGCCTTTTGTACAGGAGTGTGAGATGAAGTTAAGCATCAGCGTCTGGGTCGCGCGGCCGATTGACGCCGTGTGGCAGGGCTGGAACACCCCCGCCAGCATCATGGCGTGGAACGCCGCCTCCCCCGAGTGGCACTGCCCCCAAAGCCGGGTGGATCTGCGGGTGGGTGGGCGCTTCTGTCACCACATGGCGGCCAGGGATGGCAGCATGGGGTTCGACTTCGAGGGCACCTTCACCGAGGTCACGGCGCCGACGGGGCTCGGCTACGTCATGGACGATGGCCGCGCAGTGAGCGTGCGGTTCGTGGAAGAGCGGGGCGGTACCCGGGTGGAGGAGGCGTTCGATGCCGAGTCCCTGCATAGCGGCGAGCAGCAGCGGGCCGGCTGGCAGAGCATACTCGACCACTTCAAGCGGTATATGGAAAGCGCGCCCTGAGGCGCGCTTTTCGATCCGGTGGATGGGGGCTGATGCGGCCTTTACTCTTCGACATCCAGCAGCACCAGGATGGCGCTCTCGCCGCCCCACTCGCGGGGGGCCTGATGGAAGGCGCGCACATTGGGGTGCTGGGCCAGCCAGCTCGGGATGCGCTGCTTGAGGATGTGCTTGCCGATGCCGTGCATCACCGAGGCGACGTGAATGTTCTCCTTTTGGCACAGGGTCAGCAGGGCCGCCAGCTCCTGCTTGGCCTGGTGCTGGGTCATGCCGTGCAAGTCGAGGTAAATTTCCGGCGGATAGCTGCCGCGCTTGAGCTTTTTCAGCTCGAATTTTGACACGTCTTCGCGCACGTAACGGGTCGGTCCGTCCGCCTCGAGATGGGGCTGGTACTCGTCGCTGAAAAAGTGGTCAACCCCAAGCTTTTCGCGGCTTTCCCGCACTTCGCGTTTCTGCTTGACCGGGCGCAACTCGGCCCTTATGGTATCTTGCCTAATTTTCCGGGTACCTTTGACCGCATCGCGAAACAGCAGGCTTTCCTCGTCTGTGGGGGAGGGCGTTTTTTTCATCAGAGACTCGTTTTTTAGAGATGCGTCTTGCCCGCTATACAGTGGGTGCTCGGGCCGGATATTACTCGACTTGGAGGTGGATTTGGACAAGATATTTATCGATGAGGTGGTTGCCGAGATGCACACCATCCAGGACATGTTGCGCTGGGCCATGAGTCGTTTCAACGACGCCGGGATCTTCTACGGACATGGTACCGACAACGCCTGGGATGAGGCCGTGCAACTGGTGCTGCCCGCGTTGCATCTGCCGCCGGACGTGGATCCCGCCATGCGCCACTCCCGCCTGACCACCAGCGAGCGTCACCGCATCGCCGAGCTCATCATCCGCCGGGTGCAGGAGCGCATTCCCGCCCCCTACCTGACCAACAAGGCCTGGTATGCGGGCTGGGAGTTCTACGTGGACGAGCGGGTGCTCATTCCGCGCTCCCCCATCGCCGAGCTGGTGGCCAACCGCTTCGCCCCCTTCCTGAAAGAGGAACCGACCCGGATCATGGATCTGTGCACCGGCTCCGGCTGCATCGCCATCATCATGGCCCACGAGTTCCCCCACGCGGAAGTGGATGCCATCGACATCAGCGTCGATGCCCTCAACGTGGCCGAGCGCAACATCAATGATCACGGGCTCGAGCAGCAGGTCATCCCCATCCGCTCCGATCTGTTCCGGGATCTGCCGGCGGGTGACAAGTACGATCTCATCGTCTCCAACCCCCCCTATGTGGATTCCGAGGACATGTCGGATCTGCCGGAGGAGTTCCGGCACGAGCCTGAGCTGGCTCTGGCGTCGGGCTCCGATGGCCTCAAGCTCACCAAGCGCATCCTGGCCAACGCCGCCGATTTCCTGAAGGATGACGGCGTGCTGGTGGTCGAGGTGGGCAACAGCATGATCCACCTGGAAGCCCAGTTCCCCGAGGTGCCCTTCACCTGGGTCGAGTTCGAGAACGGCGGCCACGGCGTCTTCGTGATGACCCGCGCAGAGCTCGAGCAGTACCAGGCCCATTTCGCGATTTACAAGAACTAAGCAGCAAGGAGCATCCATGGCAGGGAACAGTTTTGGCCAACTCTTTCGGGTCACCACCTTCGGCGAGAGCCACGGCCTGGCGCTGGGCGCCGTGGTCGACGGCTGCCCGCCAGGGCTCGAGATAAGCGAGGCGGATCTGCAGGGGGATCTGGACAGGCGCAAGCCCGGCACCTCCCGCTACACCACCCAGCGCCGCGAGGCGGACGAGGTGAAGATCCTCTCCGGGGTGTTCGAGGGCAGGACCACGGGTACCTCCATCGGGCTCTTGATCGAGAACACCGATCAGCGCTCCAAGGATTACTCCGAGATCAAGGATCTGTTCCGCCCGGGCCACGCCGACTACACCTATCACCAGAAGTACGGCCAGCGCGATTACCGTGGCGGCGGCCGCTCCTCCGCCCGTGAGACCGCGATGCGGGTCGCGGCGGGGGCCATCGCCAAGAAGTACCTGAAACAGGTGCACGGCATCGAGATCGTGGGCTTCCTCTCCCAGCTCGGCCCCATCAAGGCGG
Source organism: Aeromonas sp. R7-4 (assembly GCF_040908055.1). Classification (NCBI taxonomy): domain Bacteria; kingdom Pseudomonadati; phylum Pseudomonadota; class Gammaproteobacteria; order Aeromonadales; family Aeromonadaceae; genus Aeromonas; species Aeromonas sp. R7-4. The sequence continues at coordinate 122,425 of NZ_JBFODA010000054.1, read as the reverse complement.
AAGGGTTCGACGAGAGCCAGATCGAGCAGAACCCTTTCTTCTTCCCCGATGCGGGCAAGCTGGAGGCGCTGGATGAATACATGCGTGCCCTCAAGAAAGAGGGCAACAGCGTGGGGGCCAAGGTGTGCGTGGTGGCGCGCAACGTGCCGGTCGGCCTGGGTGAGCCGGTGTTCGACCGCCTCGACGCCGACATTGCCCACGCCATGATGGGCATCAATGCGGTGAAGGGGGTCGAGATCGGTGACGGCTTCGCGGTGGTGGAGCAAAAAGGCTCCGAGCACCGGGACGAGATGACCCCGAGCGGTTTTGCCAGCAATCACGCGGGCGGCATTCTGGGTGGCATCTCCTCCGGTCAGGAGATAGTGGTGAGCATGGCCCTCAAGCCCACCTCCAGCATCACGGTGCCGGGCAAGACCATCACCACCAGCGGCGAGGCCACCGAGATGATCACCAAGGGACGTCACGACCCCTGCGTCGGCATCCGTGCCGTGCCCATCGCCGAGGCCATGCTGGCCCTGGTGCTGATGGATCACCTGCTGCGTCACCGCGCCCAGAACCTGGGCGTGCACACCCAGACCCCGCAGCTGCGCTGATCGCGCAGAGGTCAGGGTGAGTGATCACCAGAGACGACAAGGCGACCCCAGGGTCGCCTTTTTGATGGGGCGGGTTAAGAGCCCCCGTCGTCAGGGGGCGGGGTGGCATCGAGGCGGCACTCGGGCGCGGCAAAGGCGGGGCTGGGCGGGGGCAGGGTGGCGATGGCGGCATCGATGCGGGCCAGGGTTGCCTCGCTCACGGCTTCCCTTGCAAGCATCAGGCTCACCGGCTGCTGGTGCAGCAGCACCTGGCACTGGGTGAAGCTGCTTGCCCCGAGCTGTTCGAGCCTGTGGTGGGCGTGTTGCCACTCCATGATGACGCCGTCGAGGCGACGCGCCAGCAAGAGGGTGATCAGCCTGTCGTCCGAGTTGAATTCGGTTGCCTGCCTGAGGGCGGGGCACTCCTCGCTCAGGGGCAGGGGGCGGGTGCCCCGCAGCTTGCCAAGGTGCAGCCCAGTCGTTTGGCACAGATCCGTCAGCCGCTCCAGCCCTTGCCAGCGATCGGGTTCGCCCGGCCCGGGGCGATGGCTCAGCAGCACGAAACTGGCGCGCCGGTAGGGGGCCGAGAAGCGGGCAAACTGCTCCCGCTCCGGGGTCTTCAGGGCGCCCATGGCCACATCCAGCTGCTGGTGCTTCATGAGATGCAGGGCCCGGGCCCAGGGGAGGTTGCGAAACACGGGGTAAAAGCCCGCATCATGGAGGATCTGGCGGGTCAGGGTCACGTCCAGTCCACCCAGGGTACCGTCGGCGTCGATCTGGCTGAAGGGGGGCCAGTGGCTCCAGGCTACCGACATCGTCTCCCTGGCGCCGAGCGGCAGGCTCAGGAGTAGCGGCAAGGCGAGGGCCAGGGTGCGCCGGATAACGGCGGGGGTGAACATCCTTCTCAAGCAGAACCTCCTGTTCCATGTGTTGCGCCGCCCCCTCCCTCTTGCGCAGGGGCCCAGAGCCATACGGCCGCATTTTCGCCATTCTGCCGCGCCCTGACCGGCTTTTCCACCCGTGCTGGGAGGCCCATCACATTTTCCTCGTGTAAGTGCGCCAACTCCGTTAGACTGCACCTCTATTCTTTCCCCTTTGCTCTGCTCCCCGGGGAAATCGTGTTTTCTCCATAGGCCCGGATCCTGTGAGATGGCATCGGCTCGGCAGAGGAGCCCCTCCACAATCCCCGGCGCCGCTATCCCTAGCAGGTAACTATGAGTTTTACTTCCCTCGGTCTGGCCGAACCCTTGTTGCGTGCCGTTGCCGAGCAAGGCTACGACACCCCGTCTCCCATTCAGCAACAAGCAATTCCGGCCGTCCTGGCTGGCCGTGACCTGATGGCCGCCGCCCAGACCGGGACCGGCAAGACCGCAGGCTTCACCCTGCCGATGCTCCAGCGCCTCACCGAGAGCAAACGCAAGGTCTCCCCGAACCGTATCCGTGCCCTGGTGCTGACCCCGACCCGCGAGCTGGCCGCCCAGGTGGGCGAGAGCGTGCGCAACTACGGCAAGCACCTGCCGATCCGCAGCCACGTGGTCTTTGGTGGCGTGAGCATCAACCCCCAGATGATGGCGACCCGCCGTGGTCTGGACGTGCTGGTGGCCTGCCCGGGCCGCCTGATGGACCTTTACAACCAGAACGCCGTCAAGTTTGACGAAGTCGAGATCCTGGTGCTGGACGAAGCGGATCGCATGCTCGACATGGGCTTTATCCGCGACATCCGCCGCATCCTGGCCTTGCTGCCGAAGAAGCGTCAGAACCTGCTCTTCTCCGCCACCTTCGCCGACGAAATTCGCGAGCTGGCCACCGGCCTCCTGGACAACCCGGCGGTGATCGAAGTGACCCCGCGCAACAGCACCGCCGAGCGCATCGAGCAGCTGGTGCACCCGTGCGACAAGGCCAACAAGATCGCCCTGCTGAGCCACCTCATCTCCAGCAACGACTGGCAGCAGGTGCTGGTCTTTACCCGCACCAAGCACATCGCCAACCGGGTTGCCGAGAAGCTTGAGAAAGACGGCATCAGCGCCGCCGCCATCCACGGCAACAAGAGCCAGGGGGCCCGTACCCGCGCTCTGTCCGGCTTCAAGGATGGCAGTGTGCGCGTCATGGTGGCGACCGACATCGCCGCCCGCGGCCTCGACATCGACAAGCTGCCCCAGGTGGTGAACTTCGAGCTGCCCAACGTGGCGGAAGATTACGTGCACCGTATCGGTCGTACCGGCCGTGCCGGCGCCGCCGGTCACGCCATCTCCCTGGTGGCGGCGGACGAGGGCAAGCTCATCAAGGCCATCGAGCGCCTGACCAAGCAGAGCATCCCCTGCGAGCAGGTGGCGGGCTTCGAAGCCTCCCGCGAGACGCTGGACAACATCGCCCGTGGCATCGGTGCGCCGCTGCGCAAAGAGCCGCGCGACCCGAGCGAGCAGCGCCGTGCACCCCGTCCGCAAGGTCAAGGCCAGGGCCAACGCCAGGGCGCCGGCCGCTCCGGTAATGGTGTCAATGCAGGCGGTGGTCGTGGTGGCAACGGCGGCAAGCCCCAGGGCGGTGCCCGTCCGGAAGGCGGTGCAGCCAAACCGGCCCAGGCCCGTCGCCCCCGCCGCGCCAGCCATAACCAGTAAGCGGCTCGGGAGCCAGGCTCCCAGGCTGTTCGGTTGCTAAAAAAGCCCCGCCAATCTGGCGGGGCTTCTTTTTTTGGTGAATCGGGTTTTGGTGAATCAGATGTTGGCAGTGAAAGAGTCAGGGGAGCAGGGGGGTGATCAGGATATGGGCCGCGCTCACCAGGATCACCGTGAAGGTGAGCCCCATGCCCAATACCCTGTAGCGGAAATTCTCCGGCGTGCGGCTCATGCCAAAGGCGTGGCAGAGGCGGGCAAACAACAGGGTGGCCCCCAGCAGATGGACTAGCCAGGGCGTGTGGCCGGAGGCTTCGACAAAATAGATGAGCAGCAGCGCGAGGGGGACATACTCGGCAAAGTTGGCATGTACCCGCATGACTCGAAGCATGGCGGGATCATCCCCGTGCCCCAGCGCCACTCCCTGACGGCGGCGGGTGCGAATGGTGCGTACGCTGAGCAAGACAAAGAGTAGGGCGAGCAAGGCTGCGTAGATGGGCACTATGGTCATATGAGTGGCTCCGTGGTGGTTTGCTTGATTTTGCTGATGATCCAATGGCTTGTCTCTGAGGCTAGCAGCAATCTTTGCCGGGTTGGCACGTCCGTTGTCCACCCCAAAAGCCAAGCCCCGTCAACATCGGTTGGCGGGGCTTGTGTCATTCATGGTTGGTTTGAGGGGCCTTTCTCTGATCACTCTCCATACAGCCTGATCTGCAGCACATTGGCGATGGCGCTGCCGTTCCAGTGGTACTCCAGATGCTGGGTCTGGTGGATCTTGGTGATGAGGCGGGGGCGGTAGAGCACGTAGCAGTCGTGGCCGCTATGGCGTACCGAGCGGTAGTGGATGCCGTCCGTCCCGCCTCGCTTCTGCTCCCGGGCGAAGGCCTGGGAGTGGCCATAGTCGGTGGCGTGATAGAGGGGGGAGGCGAGGTAATCCTCCCCCCGGATATCGACGAGGCGGGCGCAGAACTCGGTGTGCAGCACCCGCATCTGCAGCTTCTGGGGCGGTTCATTGGTGTAGCCGAAGATCTGCTCCTGGTGATAGACGGTCTCTTTCACCGCGGTGTCGAGCAGGGGGGCGCAGTAGTAGCCGCCGAAGTCTCCCGTGGTGAAGCGGGCCCCCTCCGGATTGAGGTGAGTGAAGGCGGCCATCACATAGCTACCGCCGGCCAGCCCCACCAGCCAATCCTCTTTCGGCACTCGCGCCAGCTCCCCGGCCTCTTCCCGCAGGCGATCGTTGGTCAGGGCCTCGACGGCCCAGACCGCCTCCAGCTCGTCCGCGTTGGCCACGTCCTCATAGAGGCAGATGGGGGGATAGCGGCTCGGGATGATGCGAAAGGCCTGCTGATCCTGCAGCTCGCGCGATGGCGGCATCGCGGACATCAGGCCATGCCTCCGCGCCAGGCGTGCAACCGGGTGGCCACCTCATAGAGATCGGCGACGCGCCCCCCCTGCATGACGTCCATGGCGCTGCGCCCGGCGAAGAAGGGGTGGCTGTTGGGCTTGCGCACCCAGCCGTAGATGCTCTCATCGACGCTGAACAGCAGTCGCAGGCTCTTGTGGATGTTGAGGATGTAGCTCATCCGCTCCTGCAGATCGGCGCTGAGACGGATGCCACCGCTCGCCTCCTTGTACTTGTTCAGAGTTGAACGGGAAGAGATGCCGAGCAGCGTCAGCTGTTCATCCGTGCTGCACCGCCATTTGTCCAGGATGCGAAACACCACCGGCAGCGCCTTGCTGGGATCGACGGCATTGTCCCGGTGATTGGCTTGTACTGTGGCGACCATGGCTCCTCCTTATGGGTTGCATCGGGGCGAACCTCGGTGTGGGTTCGCCTTGTTCTCAGTATGGTGGAGTTGTCCATATATGTACAAACATATGGAATTTTGTTCATATCGGGACGCGGATGGAGAGAGTGCAAGCAGAGAGTGGAGGCTGAGGGACAAGGGCCGGCATCCCGCCGCAGGGCGGGCAAATGACGAGAGGCCCCGCCAACCCGGTTGGCGGGGCCTCTCGCGAGCCGCAGGGAAAGTCGCGGCTTAGAGCGCGGGCAGCATGCCGAGGCTGACGCTGACCTGGACGCCGACGATCAGTACCCCCATGGCACCGGCCAGACCCAGGGCCAGCACGCCGCCCGGAACCCGGTAGTGGTGGGGCTCGGCTTGCTTGCGGCTCTGCCACACCAGGGCCACCGGCAGTAGCACCGCCAGCACCGCGAGCGCGATGGCCGCGTAGCCGAGCGCCATGATGAAGCCCTGGGGGAAGTAGAGGGCGAACAACAGCGGTGGCACGAAGGTGATGAGACCGGTCTGGGTGCGCCCCTGCCAGTTGTCCTTGCGTTGGGTCACCTTGGCCATGAAGTCGAACAGCCCCAGCGTCACCCCGAGGAAGGAGGTGGCGAGCGCGAGATCCGCAAAGAGGTGCATGGCCTGGTTGAAGGCGGGCCAGTTCACCAGGTTGCCGACGCTGGCGAGCAGGCTGTCCAGAGCGCCGCCAGTCTGGATCAGGGATTGCTGGCCCAGCAGCCCCAGGATCGCCACCTGCCACAGCACGTAGAGGATGAGGGGGAGGGCGGAGCCCCACACGAAGACCCAGCGTAGCTGCCTGGGGCAATCGCCGAGGTAGAGCATCACGCTCGGGATGGAGCCGTGAAAACCGAAGGAGGTGAAGATCACCGGCAGGCCCGCCAGCAGCAAGCCCTGACCGAGCGGCATGGCAAGCAGGTGTTGTCCCTCGGCGCGCGGCAGCAGCAGGGCCAGTACCCCCACCATGATCACCAGTTTCACGGTGAACATCAGGCGGTTGAGGTAATCCACCTGTTTGGTGCCGACGCAGACCATGCCGCCGAACAGCAGGGTGAAGGCCCAGGCCGCCTGCTCCTGGCTGACGCTCATGCCGGCATCGGTCAGCGCCTGAACCAGCAGGCTGCTGCCGCCGCTGATGTAGGCGGAGGCCAGCGCGTAGAACAGCATCAGGATGCAGAAGGAGGCGATGCGCTTGCCCCAGGGGCCGAGCAGGTGATCCGCCAGCTGGTGCAGGTACCACTTGCCGGTGTTGAGGCTGGCTTCCACCTGCAGCATGGCGGTGAAGGCCATCAGGGCCCAGAGGCCGATCATCAGCAGCAGGGTGGCGGGCCCCCCCAGGGACGAAGAGGCCAGCGGCAGAGCCAGCATGCCGGCCCCTATGGTGGTGCCGGCGATAAGCAGGGTACAACCGAGAGTCTTGGTGTTCATAGTATCCATCCGGGATTGAGAAAAAGAGTGCCTGGGCAAGGAAGGGGGCGCCTCCGGGGTCGAGGCCGGAGGCTAGCAATATCGGAGTGGAGACATCGTTACGAACAGCCGCAGGTTGTAAAACAGGGTTGCCAACTTAACGGATTAAAATATCGAAAACAAGCGAGATTGCGCGAGTGTTCTGCTGTGAAAGTCAAAAAGGTGGAAATAAAAGATGACAGTTCGGCTATGGCCGTGGGGCGGCGCTGTGGGGCCAGCATGACCGAAGGCGACCCTGTCGCCCCCGGCGTCTGCGCCCTGGCCTAGCGGCGGCGTTTCAGGGTGCGGCTCACGTAGTGCAGGCCGGCGCGGTAGGTGCCATTGATGGCCTCGAGGGCCAGGGTGAGCGCCTGGCCGGCCAGGGCGTCATGCTGCTGGGGCAGGGAGTTGATGCCAAAGGGGAGGAAGTCGAGCAGACGGTCATCCCCGAAGGTGGCCATGGCGATCCGGCTCATGTCGCTCTCCTGCCCCAGCTCTCTTTCCAGCAGATAATCGAGCACCCCCTCCATCAGGATGTAGGAGGTGGTCACCAGGGCCTCGGGCAACTGGCCGAGTTGCCGGTGCAACGCCTTGATCAGGCGATACCCCTCGGCGCGGGAGAACTGCGCACCTTCGCAGATGTGGGCCGTCAGGGGGCTGGCATGGCTGGCCAGGGCCTGTTCGAAGCCGGCGCGTCGCTCATGGCTGATCGTGAGGGTGGGCAGGGCGGTGATCAGCGCCACATGGCGCAGGGCGGGGCTGAGCAGGGAGGCGGTGAGATCGAAGCTAGCCTTCTGGTTTTCGCTCGCGACGGTGACGAAGTGATCGGCGCTCATGGCCCGGTCGATGGCGAGGATCTGCACCCCCCTGGTCTGCTGTTCCAGATAGAAGGGATCCGCCGGGGGCAGGCAGCTCGCCACCAGCAGTGCATCCACATGACGGCTGACCAGCATGCGGGCCAGCTCCTTCTCGGTGTCCGGTTCGTCTTCCGAGCAGACGATCAGCAGCTGATAACCCTGGGTGCGGGCCCCCTGTTCGAGGCGCTTGGCGAGCTTGGCATAGCTGGCGTTCTCGAGGTCGGGCAGGATGAAGCCCAGTGTCCTGGTCTGGCCGCCACGCAGGGAGGCGGCGCGGCTGTCCGGCTGATAGTTGTGGGCATGGACCACGGCCATCACCTTGTCGCGGGTGGCCTGGCTGATGCGGTATTGATCGGCCTTGCCGTTGATCACATAGCTGGCCGTGGTACGCGAGACACCGGCCAGCGCGGCGATTTCATCCAGTTTCATCATATTGGCTCTGTTTGAGTTGCAAGGCCCGCGCCGGTTCCTGGTGGGGGCACCGAAAAAGTGTGCGCGGGATCATATCATTGAAACCTGCTCTTCGTGGGATCTTGAACAATTGGCTGAAACGATTCAGTCTGAGTATAAGTGAAACGATTCAGCTTGTCAGTAGGCGATGATTATCTGAGCTTTGAAATGGGTTGCGGCTCACCAAAGCGAGAGATCCCCGTCTATTGTCAGCAGGCTAGTTACCCGAAAATCAAGTTGAGTTGAGCCGGTACGCCGCGAGGCGCCGCCGGACCTGATGGAGAATCTCTATGTTGAAGTTGGCGCGACAGCAAATCCTGCTGGGACAAACGGTGGCGACCAAGGCGGACGCCATCGCCCTGCTGGCAAGCAAACTGACCGAGGCCGGTCTGGTGGAGGCGGGCTATGTGGACGGCATGCTGGCGCGGGAAGCGCAGCACGCCACCTACCTGGGCAGCGGCATCGCCATTCCCCACGGCACCACCGACACCCGCCATCTGGTGAAGAGCACAGGCGTCATGGTGGCCCAGTTCCCCCAAGGCATCGAGTGGGACGACGGGCAGACTGCCTATGTGGCCATCGGCATCGCCGCCAAGTCCGACGAGCACCTGGGCATACTGCGCCAGCTCACCCACGTGCTGGGTGATGAACAGGCGGCCGCTCAGTTGAAGGAAGCCACCGATGAAGAAACCATCATCAATATCCTGACCGGGGCGACGGCGGCCAAAGAGGTGCAGTTCCTGACCCTGGCCGACTTCCCGGCGGACGATCGCGACCAGCTGTTGCTGGGCGCCGCTGCCCGTGCCAAATCCGCCGGCTGGGGCGATGCCGCCATGGTGAGCGCCCTCCTAGCTAGCGAACCCGCCTACCTGGGCGAGGGCATCTGGCTGGCGCGGTCACAAGCGGCCCAGACCGGCTGGGTGTTGGCCACGCCTAGCACTGTGCTGAGCGTAGGGGGGCAACCGGTCAGCGCCCTGCTGCTGCTGTGCGCCGCAGATAGCAGCCATCTGGCGCAGCTCGATAACCTGGCCAAACTGGCCGCTGCCGGCCAGCTGGCCACGCTGGCAGGCAGCGAGGGGCTGGCCATGCTGCAAGCGGGGCCGGCCAGCGGTCTTTCCGACACCTTCACCATCGTCAACCCCCACGGCCTGCACGCCCGCCCGGGCGCCATGCTGGTCAAGGTGGCCAAGGAGTATGAATCCGACATTCGCGTCGCGAATCTGGATGGCAGCGGCGAGGCGGTCTCCGCCAAGAGTCTGATGAAGGTCATCGGCCTTGGGGTCAAGTGCGGTCATCGCCTCGCGTTTCGTGCCGAAGGGCCGGATGCCGAAGCGGCCCTCAAGGGGCTGGGCGAGGCCATCGCCGCCGGTCTGGGCGAGGGGGCGCACTGATGGACATCGTCACCATCACCCTGAACCCGGCGCTGGATCTCACTACCCGCCTGGAAGCCATGCACCTGGGGGAGGTGAACCTGGTGGGCGAGGCCAACTTGCGCGCCGCCGGCAAGGGGATCAACGTCGCCGTGGTCTTGAAGGATCTCGGTCGTGACGTGGGCCTGACCGGCTGGCTTGGCGCCGAGAACCAGCAGAGCTTCGTCACCCTGTTCGAGGAGCGTGCCCTGGCCGATCGCTTCGTGCGCGTGGCGGGGAGCACCCGGATCAACGTCAAGATCTCCGAGCAATCGGGCCGGGTCACCGATCTCAACCTGCCGGGCCTCACCGTGCGAGACGCCGACGTGAGCGCCCTGGAGGCGGTGCTGGACGAACTGGCCCCTCAGGCCGACTGGTTCGTGCTGGCGGGCAGTCTACCCAAGGGGGTCGCCCCCGACTACTGCGCCCGCCTCATCAGCCTGCTCAAGGCCAGGGGCAAGCGGGTGATCTTCGATTGCAGCGGGGCGGCCCTGGGGGAAGGGCTCAAGGCGGCGCCGACCCTGGTCAAACCCAATCTGGAGGAGCTTGAGCAGTGGGCCGGGCGCCCCATCAGGACCTTGAGCGATCAGGCCGAGTGTGCCCGTGCACTGCAGGCCGCCGGGATCCCCCACGTGGTGGTCTCCAACGGCGCAGACGGCCTCGTCTGGTTTGGCCCGGACGCCACCTGGCAGGCCATTCCGCCGCGCATGGAGGTGGTCAGCACGGTCGGTGCCGGCGACTCCCTGGTGGCGGGGCTGGCCCATGGCCTCAGCCTCGGCTGGACGCCGGAGCAAACCCTGCGTCTGGCCACCGCCGTCTCGGCCCTGGCGGTCAGCCAGGTCGCGGTCGGTTTCGACGATGTGCGCGAGCTGGATCCCTTGCTCGAGCGGGTGCGCGTACAGCGTCTGGATGACCTGGCACCGGCTCAACCCCATACCCATTCAATGTCTAACTCAGGAGATGCCCAATGAAAGCAATTCTGGTTACGGCTTGCCCGGCGGGCATTGCCACCAGCTTTCTCGCTGCAAAACGGATAGAACAGCAGGCCAAGCAAGCGGGTTGGGAGCTGACGCTTGACGTCGACTCCAGCGTGCAACCCCGTCAGGTGCCGGGCAAGGAGCAGATTGCCGCCGCCGACTTGGTGCTGGTGGTGGCAAGCAGCCCCGTTGATCTCGCCGCCTATGACGGCAAGCCGCTCTATCGGGGTGACATGGACCTGGCGCTGCAGGATCCTGCCGCCCTGCTGGAGGCCGCCGCGAGCGGCGCCAGCGTCTATCGCCACCAGGCCGCGCCCGCCGTGGCCAAGGCGGCTGCCGGTGCCAAGCGCATCGTCGCGGTGACCGCCTGCCCCACCGGGGTGGCCCACACCTTTATGTCGGCCGAGGCCCTGGAGACCATGGCCAAGCAACTGGGCCACCAGATCCGTGTCGAGACCCAGGGTTCGGTCGGTGCCCAGAACGCCCTGACGGCGGACGAGATTGCCGCCGCCGATCTGGTGTTCCTCGCCACCGACATCGAGGTGGACATGGCGCGCTTCGACGGCAAGCCTGTCTATCGCACCAGCACGGGGGCGGCCCTGAAGAAAACCCGGGCCGAGCTCGACAAGGCCTGGACCGAGGCCAAGACCTATCGCCACAGCGGCGGCGCCCAACCCAAGAAAGAGGAGAAGGCGGGCCCCTACAAGCACCTGCTGACCGGCGTCTCCTTCATGCTGCCCATGGTGGTGGCGGGGGGCCTTATCATCGCGCTCTCCTTCATCTTCGGGATTGAGGCATTCAAGGAGGAGGGAACCCTGGCCGCGGCCCTGATGAAGATCGGCGGTGGCTCCGCCTTCGCCCTGATGATCCCGGTGCTGGCGGGTTACATCGCCTACTCCATCGCCGACCGTCCGGGTCTGGCCCCCGGCATGATCGCCGGCATGCTGGCAAGCTCCCTGGGCGCCGGTTTCCTCGGCGGCATCGTCGGCGGTTTCCTGGCCGGTTACAGCGCCAAGTACCTGAGCGACAAGGTGCGCCTGCCGGTGACCCTGGAGGCACTCAAGCCCATCCTGATCATCCCGCTCTTTGCCAGCCTGTTCACCGGCCTGGTCATGATCTACGTGGTGGGCGGCCCGGTGGCCGGCATCATGAACGCCATGACCGAGTTCCTCAACAACATGGGCTCCGCCAACGCCGTGCTGCTGGGGGTCATCATCGGCGCCATGATGTGCTTCGACATGGGCGGTCCGGTCAACAAGGCGGCCTACGCCTTCGGGGTCGGCCTGCTCGCCTCCAAGACCTATGCCCCCATGGCTGCCGTGATGGCCGCCGGTATGGTGCCGGCACTGGGGATGGGCATCGCCACCTTCCTGGCCAGCAAGAAGTTCATCAAGGCGGAGCAGGAAGCGGGCAAGGCCTCCTTCGTGCTGGGTCTGTGCTTCATCTCCGAGGGGGCCATTCCCTTTGCCGCCAAGGATCCCATGCGCGTCATCCCGGCCTGCATGGTGGGTGGTGCCCTGACCGGTGCGCTCTCCATGCTGTTCGGCTGCGAACTGGTGGCGCCCCACGGCGGTCTGTTCGTGCTCTTCATCCCGAACGCCATCAGCAACGTCATGATGTACATACTGGCGATCGCGGCTGGCTCGCTGTTGACCGGGGTCTCCTACGCCATGCTCAAGCGCGGCGAGGAGCAGGCCAGGTTGGCTACCGCCTGAGTCGGATGTCGGTGAATGAAAAAGGCGGCCTGCGGGCCGCCTTTCTTATGGTTGGCAAAAAGGGTGGAAAGCGTCAGAGATCCAGACCGGGCTGCGGGGGGGATTCGGGCGGTTCGCCCTCTCTGGCCTTGCGCCGGGCGGCCTCGACCCTGGCCTTGCGGCCCCGGCACAGGCGCATCACCTCCTGCTGCTGGGCAGGGGTCATGGCAAGCCAGTTGAAACGCTCCTCGCGGCTTCGCAGGCATCCCTTGCAATACCCCTTGTTGTTCAGTTCGCAGACCCCGACACAGGGGCTCTGGAGCGGGAAGATTTCGAGCTGTTCCATCCATGACCTCTCACACCTTGTCACCTTGTTATAACCCAGAAGATCACGGCAGGAGAAATCCGTCGTCAGGGGCGTGAAGGCGTTTGCTTTCCCCGGGCAATTTTGGCATCTTCCCCGCCGTGCAAGACACTCGGTGTTATATGAGGACATATGAATAGACATGCGTACTGGTTGGCCGCCGCCGTGGTGGGGCTGGCCGGTTGTGCGGGCAACCCTGAACCGGTCAAGGTGCCCCAGAAGAAGGCGGAATCCGGATGTTTTCTGAACTGCGAGATCCCTGTGAATCTGGGCAAGCAGTATCTGGATGGTGCCCTGCCGGGGGATCTGGTGCGGGTGGAGCGGATCAACAGCCGCGCCCGCGCCGACTACAGCAAGTTCGGTCCCCAGAGCCGGATGGTGATGGAACGCTCCGGCCGCATGGCGAGCCGCTATGGGGAGCTCTACCGTCAACTCTCACGCTGGGTCGCCAATGGGGGCAATCCCGCCCATATCACCCAGTACGGCATCAGCCTGGCGCAGCTTGGCGGTGCCGACCGCATGGGCAACGTGCTCTTCACCGGCTACTACTCGCCGGTGCTGGAGGTGCGCCATCGCCCGGACGCCCAGTACAAGTATCCCATCTATGCCATGCCCAACTGCGGCGGTCGCTGCCCGAGCCGGGCCGAGATCCACCGGGGGGCGCTGGCCAACCGGGGGTTGGAGCTGGGCTACAGCAAGTCCCTCATCGACAACTTCCTGATGGACGTGCAGGGTTCCGGCTTCGTTCACTACGGCGATGACGACCGGCTGCAGTACCTCGGCTACAGTGGCAAGAACGGCCACGGCTATGTCAGCATTGGCCGGGTGCTCATCGACCGTGGCGAAGTGCCCGAGGAGCAGATGTCCATGAAGGCCATCAAGGAGTGGGCCAATCGTCAGCCGGAAGAGAGCGTGAAGGAGCTGGTGGAGCAGAACCCCTCCTATGTCTTCTTCGAGCGCCGTCCCACCAACGACGTGGTGGGGGCCGCCGGCATTCCGCTGTTGCCGATGGCGGCGGTGGCTGCCGATAAGACTCTGCTGCCCATGGGCACCCCCATCCTCGCGGAAGTACCGCTGCTGGACAAAGAGGGCAACTGGACCGGCAAGCACCAGCTGCGGCTGCTGATTGCGCTGGATGTGGGGGGCGCGGTGAAGAAGGGCCACCTCGATCTCTACCACGGTATGGGTGAGAAGGCCGGTGTCGCGGCCGGTCATTACAAGCACTTTGGCCGGGTCTGGAAGCTGGGTCTGCACCACGGGCCGACCGCCGCCCCCTGGTTGTAACGCAAGAGGGTCATGGCCCCTCATTTAAGAGACGGGACATTCCCATGAAAAAAGCCGCCGGAGCAATCCGGCGGCTTTTTGTTTGCGGGGCAGATCTGGCGATAAGGGCCGTCAGCCCTTTCGGATATCGAGCTTGATGGCGCCCACCGGCTGGCAGCAGCAGGGGAGGCACTCCCCCTGGGAGACAAAGGCGAGCGGGACGGCGGCGTAGTGCACCTTGCCCGCCAGCAGCGGGGTGCGGCAGGCGCCGCAATAGCCGCTGCGGCACTGGAACTCCACGTGATGACCGTGGCGCTCCAGGGTCTCCAGCACGCTTTCGCCGGGATGGGGGTGCAGCACACCGTCCAGGGTCTGTACCTGGGGGGCTTGTCCCTCCGGCGCCGTGGTGGCGGTATGCAGGGGCGCGTTCAGGGTGGCGGTGGCGTCACTCACGGACGTCGCTCTCCCGCATCATGGTCTGCCAGCAGAGGTCGCCTTGCATCACAGCTCGAAGTCACCCAGATCGTCGGCGTGCACTTCGCTGTCGATCTGGCCCACCAGATAGGAGCTCACCTCCACCTCCTGGGGCGCCACCTGCACGTTGTCGGAGGAGAGCCAGGTGTTGATCCAGGGGATGGGGTTCTGCTTGGTGCCGGCAAAGGCCGGTTGCAGGCCGACGGCCGCCATGCGCAGGTTGGTGATGTATTCCACGTACTGGCAGAGGATGTCCTTGTTCAGGCCGATCATGGAGCCGTCCTGGAACAGGTACTCGGCCCACTCCTTCTCCTGCAGGGCCGCTTCCTTGAACAGCTCGAAGCAGGCCTGCTCGCACTCGACGGCGATCTCCGCCATCTCGGGGTCGTCGTTTCCGCTGCGCATCAGGTTCAGCATGTGCTGGGTGCCGGTCAGGTGCAGCGCTTCGTCGCGGGCGATCATCTTGATGATCTTGGCGTTGCCCTCCATCAGCTCGCGCTCGGCGAAGGCAAACGAACAGGCGAAGCTCACGTAGAAGCGGATCGCCTCCAGCGCGTTGACGCTCATCAGGCACAGATAGAGCTTCTTCTTGAGATCCCGCAGGCTGATGGAGACCTCGCGATCCCCCACCCGGTGGGTCCCTTCGCCGTGCAGGTGGTAGACGGAGGTGGCCTCGATGAGATCGTCATAGAAGTGGCTGATGGAGCCGGCGCGCTTGAGGATCTGCTCGTTGGTCACGATGTCGTCGAACACCTGGCCCGGGTTGTTGACGATGTTGCGGATGATGTGGGTGTAGGAGCGAGAGTGGATGGTCTCGGAGAAGGCCCAGGTCTCGATCCAGGTCTCCAGCTCCGGGATGGAGACCAGGGGCAGCAGGGCCACGTTGGGACTGCGGCCCTGGATGGAGTCCAGCAGGGTCTGGTACTTCAGGTTGGAGATGAAGATGTGCTGCTCGTGGGGGGGCAGGGCCTGGAAGTCGATGCGGTCGTGGGAGACGTCCACCTCTTCCGGGCGCCAGAAGAAGGAGAGCTGCTTCTCGATCAGCCGCTCGAAGATGTCGTGCTTTTGCTGATCATAACGGGCCACGTTGACCGACTGGCCGAAGAACATCGGCTCCTTGAGCTGATCGTTTTGGGTCTGGCAAAAAGTTGAATAGGCCATGGTTCGAATGTCGTGAAATAGGGGAAACAGGAAGGCGGGAGCTTCTGCTCCCGCCCGGTTCATCGGATCGTTTCGCGGTTAGATCTTGCAGGCCCCACCGGCACAACCGTCATCCTGCAGATCGGTCTGGGTGTCGTCGGCCCCGTCGCGGGTGTTGTGATAGTAGAGGGTCTTGAGGCCGTATTTGTAGGCGGTCAGCAAGTCCTTGAGCAGCTGCTTCATCGGCACCTTGTTGCCTTCGAAACGGGCCGGGTCGTAGTTGGTGTTGGCGGAGATCGCCTGATCCACGAACTTCTGCATGATGCCGACCAGCTGCAGGTAACCGTCGACGCTCGGCTGCTTCCACAGCAGCTCGTACTGATCCTTGAGGCGGTGGTATTCCGGCACCACCTGCTTGAGGATGCCGTCCTTGGAGGCCTTGACCGAGACCAGGCCACGGGGCGGCTCGATGCCGTTGGTAGCGTTGGAGATCTGGCTGGAGGTCTCGCTCGGCATCAGGGCGGTCAGGGTGGAGTTGCGCAGACCCACGGTGCGGATCTCTTCGCGCAGCGCTTCCCAGTCGAGGTGCAGGGGCTCATTGCACAGGGCGTCCAGATCCTTCTTGTAGGTATCGATGGGCAGGATCCCCTGGGCATAGGTGGTCTCGTTGAACGCCGGGCAGGGGCCGAACTCGCGGGCCAGCTGCACGGACGCCTTCAGCAGGTAGTACTGGATCGCTTCGAAGGTGCGGTGGGTCAGGGCCAGACCGGAACCGTCGGAGTAGCGGGCACCGTTCTTCGCCAGGTAGTAGGCGTAGTTGATGACACCGATCCCCAGGGTGCGGCGGTTCATGCTGCCCTTCATCGCGGCCTTGAGCGGGTAGTCCTGATAGTCGAGCAGGGCATCCAGGGCGCGCACGGCGAGATCCGCCATCTCTTCCAGATCTTCCAGCTTCTCGATGGCGCCGAGGTTGAAGGCAGACAGCGTACAGAGCGCGATCTCGCCATCCTCGTCATCCACGTTGTTGAGCGGCTTGGTGGGCAGCGCGATCTCGAGGCAGAGGTTGGACTGGCGCACCGGTGCCACGGCCGGATCGAACGGGCTGTGAGTGTTGCAGTGATCCACGTTCTGGATGTAGATGCGACCGGTACCGGCGCGCTCCTGCATCATCAGGGAGAAGAGATCCACCGCCTTCAGGGTCTTCTTGCGAATGGCCGGATCCTGCTCGTACTTGACGTAGAGCTCCTCGAACTTGTCCTGGTCCGCGAAGAAGGCGTCGTACAGGCCAGGTGCGTCGGACGGGGAGAACAGCGTGATGTCGCCGCCCTTGATGAGGCGCTGGTACATCAGCTTGTTGATCTGCACGCCGTAGTCCATGTGACGGACCCGGTTCTCTTCCACGCCGCGGTTGTTCTTCAGCACCAGCAGGCTCTCCACCTCGGTGTGCCACAGGGGGTAGAAGAGGGTGGCCGCACCGCCGCGCACGCCGCCCTGGGAGCAGCACTTCACGGCAGTCTGGAAGTACTTGTAGAAGGGGATGCAGCCGGTGTGGAAGGCTTCGCCGCCACGGATGGGGCTGCCGAGACCCCGGATGCGACCGGCGTTGATGCCGATGCCGGCGCGCTGGGAGACGTAGCGCACGATGGCGCTGGCGGTCGCGTTGATGGAGTCCAGGCTGTCGTCGCACTCGATCAGCACGCAGGAGCTGAACTGGCGGGTCGGGGTGCGCACGCCGCTCATGATGGGAGTCGGCAGGGAGATCTTGAAGGTCGAGACCGCATCATAGAAGCGCTTGATGTAGTCCAGACGGGTATCTTTCGGATACTTGGAGAAGAGGCAAGCCGCCACCAGGATGTAGAGGAACTGCGGGCTCTCGTAAATTTCGCCGGTGACGCGGTTCTGCACCAGGTACTTGCCTTCCAGCTGCTTGACCGCCGCGTAGGAGAAGTCCATGTCGCGCCAGTGGTCGATGTGGGCGTTCAGCTCCTCGAACTCGGCCTGGGTGTAGTCTTCCAGCAGGTGCTTGTCGTACTTGCCCATGTCTACCAGCCTGGCGACGTGCTGGTAGAGGTGGGGCGGCTCGAACTGGCCGTAGGCCTTCTTGCGCAGGTGGAAGATGGCCAGGCGGGCGGCCATGTACTGGTAGTCCGGGCTCTGTTCGGAGATGAGGTCAGCAGCAGCCTTGATGATGGTCTCGTGGATGTCGGCGGTACGGATGCCGTCATAGAACTGGATGTGGGACTTGAGCTCCACCTGGGAGACCGACACGTTGTCGAGCTTCTCGGCGGCCCAGTCGAGCACGCGGTGGATCTTGTCCAGATCGATGGGTTCTTTGTGTCCGTTACGCTTCGTCACAAACAAGTTCATTGGCTGATGACCCCTTTAGTTGATGCCTGGCGGCATCGGTGGATTCCCGAAAAACCATCGCGCGACGCTCCCGACGGACCAATCCTGGCGACGGAGTAGGGGCGTAATACGCGATGAATCACAAGATATAGTGTTATTTTGAATGCGAACTACAAGATAGTGAGGTCGGCACGGCATTGCAATCTGTGGATAACGCAATTGCTGTGGATAAATTGTGGGTGTCGGGAGTGGAGTTAGTGGACGCTCACAGCGAACGGGTTTTCATGCGTCCGATCCGGCAAATGCAAGTCCGGCGATCGAAGATGGAAAATTAAAATAACTTTTTTTGCTTGCGAAAGCGGGGTGTTTTTACTAGCAAATTCAGCCTGGTTATCCCTTGCGCAGACAGGGTCAAAAGGTGTCCTGTCCCCCTCTCTGGAGGCTTGCCAAACCGTGAAAAAGAGGGATCGTTTGAGATCCCTCTCTCATTTGGCACGCCGGGCCGTCAGGCATGAATGGTGCTCATATGGACATTGATGATCCCAAAAGCTGCCCGGGCAATCCATCTATAAGACGGCGAGGCGAACTCAGCCCAGTTCGTAGCGCAGCCAGTGGTGCAGGGCCTGCACCGTATCGAAGTGCAAGTCAGCGCCCCAAAGGGCGGGATCCTCGTCGCCGTGCAGATAACCCCAGCCCGCCACCGCGGTACGCATGCCGGCGTTGCGGCCCGCCTCGATGTCCCGCACATGATCCCCCACATAGAGGCAGTGCGCCGCGTCCACCCCGAGCCGCTCGCAGGCAAAGAACATGGGGGCGGGGTCGGGCTTGCGCACCGGCAGGGTGTCGGCGCTGACGGTGACGCCGCAGTTGGCGAGCGCCGGCAGGGCGGCCAAGAGCGGCTCGGTCAGAAAGCCCGGCTTGTTGGTGACGATGCCCCAGGGCATCTTCCGTTCGTCGAGCCATTCGATAAGGTTCACCATACCCTCGTAGGGGCGGGTGCCGACGCAGAGGTTGGCCGCGTAATGGTCGAGCAGGGCGGTGCGAAGGCGAGTGGCCCCCAGCTCCTCGAGCAGCTCGTCGCCAAGACCGGCCCTGAGCAGCCCCAGGGCCCCGTGGGAGGTGGTCTGGCGGATGATGTCGTCAGAGAGCGGCGCAAAACCTTCGCTGACCAGCACGTGGTTGACGGCGGCGCCGAGGTCCGGCGCGGTGTCGAGCAGGGTGCCATCGAGATCGAACAGCACGCAGCGAAGGGGCATCGGGTGGGGTACGCTCATCAGCCTTGCTCCGGGCGCTCGAACGCCACCATGTAGTTGACGTCGACGTTCCTGCCGAGCTTGAAGCGGTTGGAGAGCGGCGCATAGTGCACGCCGCTCATGTCCCGCACAAGCAGGCCCGCCGCCTCACCCATGCGGCACAGCTCCGCCGGGGTGATGAACTTCTTGTGATCGTGGGTGCCCTTGGGGACCATCTTCAGCAGGTACTCGGCCCCGAGGATCATCATCAGATAGGCCTTCGGGTTGCGGTTGATGGTGGAGACGAACACCTTGCCGCCCGGGCGCACCAGGGTGGCGATGGCGCGCAGCACCGAGGCCGGGTCCGGCACGTGCTCCAGCATCTCCATGCAGGTGACTACGTCATACTGGCCGGGAGCTTCATCGGCGTGGGCTTCGGCGGTGATCTGGCGATACTCGAGCTCCACCCCCTGCTCCAGAGCGTGCAGGCGAGCGACGCCGAGGGGCTCCTTGCCCATGTCGATGCCGGTGACCCGGGCACCACGGCGGGCCATGCTCTCGGAGAGGATGCCGCCACCGCAGCCGATGTCGAGCACGCGCTTGCCAAACAGGCCGCCGCTCTTGTCGGTGATCCAGTCAAGGCGCACCGGATTGATCTGGTGCAGCGGCTTGAATTCGCCCTCCATGTCCCACCAGCGGGAGGCGATGGCTTCGAATTTGGCGATTTCTGTCAGATCGACATTGGCGTCACTGTGCATTTTTTGATGATCCTGTGGCAGGGCGCACGGCTTGGAGTCTGGTGCGCAATCTATTGTCCTGGCGGGCATTATAACGGACGGACTTTGTCACACCAGCCTGACTTGTTACCGGATTTGTGGCTTAAGGTATTTGGCTCAGTGTGTTACCATGTCGCGCTGTTTAAGCCAAAGAACAACTAATTAGGGATTAAGGCTTTCTATGAGCGATCTGGCCAGAGAGATCACGCCGGTCAACATCGAAGAAGAGCTCAAGAGTTCCTATCTGGATTACGCCATGAGCGTGATCGTAGGACGAGCTCTGCCGGATGTGCGTGATGGCTTGAAACCGGTTCACCGCCGCGTTCTGTATGCAATGAACGAGCTGGGGAACGACTGGAACAAGCCCTATAAAAAATCGGCCCGTGTGGTCGGTGACGTAATCGGTAAATATCACCCCCACGGCGACGTTGCCGTGTATGACACCATCGTCCGCATGGCGCAGGATTTCTCCATGCGCTACATGCTGGTCGACGGTCAGGGCAACTTCGGTTCGGTGGACGGCGACAACGCCGCGGCCATGCGTTACACCGAAGTGCGGATGGCGCGCATCTCCCACGAGCTGCTGGCCGATCTGGACAAAGAGACCGTGGACTGGGTGCCGAACTACGACGGCACCGAGATGATCCCGGCGGTCATGCCCACCAAGGTCCCCACCCTGCTGGTCAACGGCTCCTCCGGTATCGCGGTGGGCATGGCGACCAACATCCCGCCTCACAACCTCACCGAGATAGTCAACGGCTGTCTGGCGCTGATCGAGAATGGCGACCTCACCATCGACGAGCTGATGACCCATGTCACCGGCCCGGATTTCCCCACCGGTGGCATCATCAACGGTCGTTCCGGCATCGTGCAGGCGTACCGTACCGGTCGCGGCTCCGTCTATGTGCGGGCCAAGGCCGAGGTGGAGGTGGACGAGAAGAGCGGTCGCGAGACCATCATCGTCCACGAGATCCCCTATCAGGTGAACAAGGCGCGGCTCATCGAGAAGATCGCCGAGCTGGTCAAAGAGAAGAAGATCGAGGGCATCAGTGCCCTGCGCGACGAGTCCGACAAGGACGGCATGCGCATCGTCATCGAGATCAAGCGCGGCGAGTCCGGCGAGATTGTGCTGAACAATCTCTACAAGCACACCCAGATGCAGACCACGTTCGGCATCAACATGGTGGCGCTGGACAACAACCAGCCCAAGGTGATGAACCTCAAGGAGATCCTGGATGCGTTCCTGCTGCACCGCCGCGAGGTGGTGACCCGCAGGACAGTGTTCGAACTGCGCAAGGCGCGGGATCGGGCCCACATCCTGGAAGGGTTGGCGGTGGCCCTGGCCAACATCGACCCCATCATCGAGCTCATTCGCCACAGCGCGACCCCGGCGGATGCGAAAGTGGCGCTGGTGGCCAAGGGCTGGGCGCTCGGCAACGTGGCCGCCATGCTGGAGAAAGCCGGCGACGACGCGGCCCGTCCGGAGTGGCTGGAGCCGGAGTTCGGCATCCGTGAAGGGCAGTACTTCCTGACCGAGATCCAGGCCCAGGCCATCCTCGACCTGCGTCTGCACAAGCTGACTGGCCTCGAGCACGAGAAGATCCTGGAAGAGTACCAGTCTCTTCTGGATCTCATCGCCGAGCTGTTGCACATCCTGGCAAGCCCGGAGCGCCTGATGGAAGTGATCCGTGACGAACTGATGGCCGTGCGCGAGCAGTACGGCGACGAGCGTCGCACCGAGATCAGCATGTCCAGCGCCGAGATCAACATCGAAGATCTGATCACCCCGGAAGACGTGGTGGTCACCCTGTCTCACCAGGGCTATGTGAAGTATCAGCCGCTCTCCGACTACGAGGCCCAGCGCCGCGGTGGTCGTGGCAAGTCGGCCACCCGGATCAAGGAAGAGGACTTCGTGGAGCGTCTGCTGGTGGCCAACACCCACGACACCATTCTGTGCTTCTCCACCCGTGGCAAGGTCTACTGGCTCAAGGTCTATCAGCTGCCGGAGGCGTCCCGTGGCGCCCGTGGCCGTCCGATCATCAACCTGCTGCCGCTGGAAGAGGGTGAGCGCATCACCGCCATCCTGCCGGTGAAGGAATATGAGGCCGACAAGTACGTCTTCTTCGCCACCGCCAACGGCACCGTGAAGAAGACCAGCCTGTCCGACTTCAGCCGTCCGCTTTCCTCCGGCATTCGCGCCATCAACCTCAAAGAGGGGGATGAGTTGATCGGGGTGGACATCACCGACGGCAGCAACGAGATCATGCTCTTCTCCGACGCGGGCAAGGTGGTTCGCTTCGCGGAAGGCAGTGGCCGCGCCGATGCGGATGCCAGCGACGAAGTCGAGGCCGACGACGATGCCGGCAACGACGATGATGGCAGCGACAACGGCGAAGGCACCGAGAGCAAGGGCACCTTCAAGGGCGTGCGTCCCATGGGCCGTACCGCCGCCGGTGTGCGCGGCATCAAGCTGGGCGCCGGTGACAAGGTAGTCTCCCTCATCGTGCCGCGCGGCGAAGGCGCCATCCTCACCGCCACCGAGAACGGCTACGGCAAGCGCACCGCGCTGGACGAGTACCCGACCAAGAGCCGTGGCACCCAGGGTGTCATCTCCATCAAGGTGGACTCACGCAATGGCAAGGTGATCGATGCGATCCAGGTGGAAGATACCGACCAGATCATGCTGATCACCAACGGCGGTACCCTGGTGCGTACCCGGGTGTCCGAGGTGAGCGTCATCGGCCGCAATACCGGCGGCGTGCGTCTGATCCGTACCGGTGAAGATGAGACCGTGGTCGGTCTGCAGCGCGTTGCCGAGAGTGACGAAGAGGAAACCGAGACCCTGGCCGTCGAGGGGGAGGTGTCCGAAGGCTCCGATACCGCGGCTGACACGGGATCCGTCGATGCAGGGGAGGCGGGCGACGAGTAATCGTACCCCCTGACCAGAAAAAAGAGCGACCTTCACGGTCGCTCTTTTGTTTTCTATCTGGCTCGGCGTTACCAGCCCACTGTCACTCCTGCAGCCACATTCTGGCGCCGCGGGCCGGGATGGTCAGCCTTACCCACTGGCTCTGCACGTTGACCACGGCATTCTGGTCGAGCACATCCCGGTAGTTGCGATACCAGTTCATCTCGAATCTGGCGGTATCGAGCCAGTACTCCTGCTCGTAGTCGCACTTGTTGATGCCGACCAGACCCTGCTTGCCACGCTTGAACAGCACGAAGCAGTCGTTACTGCCGATGAGCTGCATCGGTTGACCCTGCACTGTGTTATGGAAGCGGATCATCCCTTTGAGATCGGTGCGCAGATAGTAGTCCTGCCAGCGCAATCCGTCCTTGTCCCTGGTTTCACCGTGATCGGAGTAGACCAGAGGCGAGCCGCCATCGCGACCGAGCAGGTAGGCATAGGCCAGTCTCTCGTCGGTCTGGTTGAGGATCTGGTAGCGGAAACCGTCGTTGGTGGGGATGTCGTGGGTGATGGCGAAGGTGACGGCGCGGCTACCCGGCAGCGCCTGACCATAGGCACCGGGATCGGCCAGCAGGTTCATGCTGCCGCCGTAGCCCAGCGCTCCACGCAGGGAGGCGAAGAGCGGGAAGTCGTAGGCCCCCTGGCCGCTGCTGTCGAGGTAGGGTTGGAGGAAGTTCTCATAGTCGCTGTTGCCGGCGCCCCCCGTGGTGATCACCTCGCCAAAGACGTGCATCCCCTGTTTGATCTCGGGGGTGAACACGGCGTTGATCTGGTAATCGCTCATGTGCTTGACCGCATCGACCCGAAAACCCTTGATCCCCATCCCCTTGAGCGCCTGCAGGTAAGCCTGTTGCTGGCTCACCACCCAGTTGTTGGGGTCCAGATCTGGCAGCCCCTTGTCACCCGCCCCGCCGCACAGTCGCCAGTACTGGACATGGCCCGGATTGTTCCAGTCGGTGATGCACCCCTCCGGATGAAAATCCTGGCCGGCGAGGAAGTTCTGCCCCAGATCGCCAAAGAGCTGCTGGCGTTCAAAGTAGGCCGGATTGCCGGCGTAACTTTGCAGCAGTTCGCTGCCGGGGTAGTTGAGGTCGCTGCGCTTCCAGCTTTCGTTGGCCATGTGGTTGAGCACCACGTCCGCGTAGACGGCAATGCCCCGGGTCTGCATCGCGGCGATCAGCTGCTCCAGATCCTGCTTGTTGCCAAGAGGGGTGTCGATAAGGCGCAGATCCTGGGGCTGGTAACGAGCCCACCACTCGTCGCCCGAGGACTTCAGAGGCGGTGAGATGAGCACCTGCTTGTAGCCGGCAGCCTTGATGAGATCGGCCTTGGCGGTGACTTCACTGTATTTCCAGTTGAAGGCGTGCAGTATGACATCGGCATGCGCCAAGGGGGCGATCAGCATACCTGCGATCGCCAGCATTCCCGCTGTGTGTTTCATTGTTATGTCCCTGTCTTGTTGTTGTGACTCTGCCTGAAATGGGCGGCTCAGCTTTGGCACAACCGGGAACACTCGCAATTGAATTCCGGTCGATTTGTGATGAATTTCAAGGTGAATTCGCTGAAGTTGTGAGTGGTTTCAGGTTTCAATGACGCTGACCGATAGGCTGTCAGGGCCGTACCATTTGGTCATTTGTCTGTCACTCGGGTGTCATGGCTGAGGGTTATCTTGCTCGGCGAGCGGTGCCTCCTGGCATCGCCTTCAGCGTGGATCACATCGAGCGAACGGGAGTGGCATATGACCAGTTGGATAACCTGGGAGATCTGGTGGAGCAGGGTATGGGGCAAGGCCGAGTTGTCAGCCCGTGGCGAAGAGTGGCTGGAAGTGGCCCATGAACCATCGAGGCTGCCCGCCGAGCTGGTGGAGCAGGGCAGGGACGAGCGCGCTCGATGAGATCACTCGTTACTGCCGGGGTTAGCCGCTCCTAGAAGAGCGTCAACTGCTCGCCGGGGCGGATGAAGGCATCCTGGCGCAACTGAACGTGGCGCTTGCCAAGCCCGAGCCGCTTGCTGATGAGCCGAAAACGCTGGGCCAGCAGATCGGCAAATTGCCCTTCACCGCGCATGCGGGTCCCGAATGCGGGGCTGTTGAGGGTGCCGCCCCGGCTGGTCCTCAGCTGATTCAGGATGGCCTCTTTCTGGCCGGGATAATGCTCATCCAGCCAGTCGCAAAACAGGGTGGTGAGCTCATGGGGCAGGCGCAGCAGGATATAGTCGGCGCAGCCGGCCCCGGCCTCTGTCGCCGCCTTGATGATCTGCTCGAGCTCGGGCTCGTTGAGCCGGGGGATCATGGGGGCCGCCAGCACCCCGACCGGCACCCCTGCCTGTGCCAGTTTTTCGATGACCTTCAATCGCCCTGTCCCGGTGCTGGCCCTGGGCTCCAGCTGCCGCCTGAGCGTCTCGTTCAAGGTGGTGAGCGACACCATCACCTGGCAGAGCCCGGCTTTGGCCAACTCGGCCAGTAGGTCCAGATCCCGCAATATCATGGCGCTCTTGGTGATGATCCCCACCGGGTGGCGGTGTGCCAGCATCACTTCCAGCAGAGCACGGGTCAGGCGGTAGCGATGCTCGATGGGCTGGTAGGGATCGGTGTTGGCCCCCAGCACTATGGTCTGTGGCTGGTAGCTCGGCTTGGCAAACTCCCGGCGCAGCAGTTCGGCGGCGTTGAGCTTGGCGAACAGCCTGGTTTCGAAATCCAGACCGGGAGAGAGCTCCAGATAGGCGTGGCTGGGCCTTGCGTAGCAGTAGATGCAGCCGTGCTCGCACCCCTGATAGGGGTTGATGGAGCGGCCGAACGGGACATCGGGGGAGTTGTTGTAGCTGATGATGCTGCGAGCAGTTATCTCCCGCACCTCGGTACGGGGATCGCTGGCGGCGAATGCCGCTTCCCACTCGGTTTGGGCCCAGCCGTCATCGATCGCTTCGACGAGCGGGCCGCTGAAGCGGTGATCGACATTGTGGGAGCTGCCTCGTCCTGCCATCTCATCAAATCCAAATACTGTTTATACATACAGTTATTCTGAGGCGTGGCACCTCAAACTGCAAGTCCGGGCCCGTGTAAAGGGATCGGGCTGGATATCTCCCGCTTGATCTGTTGCTACATTTCATTTACATAGACGAAATGCGAACTGGATCACGGAAATCATCATGCAACCCAACACCTCCCGCTGGCTCTTCATCGCCATCATCGCCCTGGTCATCTGGCGTCTGATCCCGCTCTCCACCGAGCAGGAGCTGGCGGCTGCCAACCGAGCCTGGCGCAGCGGCCATTTCGATGAGGCGACCCGGATCTGGCAGCCGCTGGCGGACCAGGGCGAGCCACGAGCGCAGGCGCTGATGGGCTGGAGCCACGAGGTGGGGCAGGGGAGCGAGCAGGACATGTTGCAGGCCATCAGCCTCTATCGCCAGTCCGCCGAGGCGGGGGATGCCTTCGGCCAATACCGGTTGGCAGAGGTTTATCTGCGCGGCGCCGGTGTGACGCGGGATCTGCGCGAGGCGTTTCACTGGATGGAGCGGGCCGCCCGCAACGGGGACGTGCCCGCCATGTTGAAGGTGGGTGTGCTGCACCTGATGGGGGCCAATGGCCGTGTCGACCTGGCCGAGGCCAAGCAGTGGCTCTATCAGGCCTCGCAAAAGGGCAACAGGCTGGCATTGCAGGTATTGCAGGAATTGGCGCTGGCCGAGGAGGGACGCAGCGCCTTCGATTTCAACGGACAGTCCTTCCTGAATGCCGGCTAACAGGTCAGCGGCTGGCGGTGACCTTGCCGGGCGTCACGTCGGTGACATAAAGCGTACTGCGATCGGCGCTGTGCACTATGCTGCATACCTCGCGCTTGCTGCCGTCGCTCAGGATCACCAGCTCCCCGATATGAACGGGGCAGTGTGTCGTCAACAGGTGGTCCGGGTGGATGATCTTCTCTGCATGCTCCGGAAACGAAATGTCATAGGTGTACATCTTGCTCTCCTTGCTCGGGCTGACGCCTCACTGGAAACCTAGCACAGGGCGCGGCGTTGCGGGTCGGGCATCGTCAGGGCACCACCCGGTAACCGGCGCCTGTCATGGCCGATGGTATGCAAAATCGCCAAGACAACTTGTCTGAGTTGTCGCGTCTGATACAATCCTCCGCTGTACCTGTCAATCGAGCGCCATGCACAGCCTGCGTCTGTGTGCCACGGCGTGTAGCAACCGCATTGTGAGCGGTGAAACACAAAGGTGAATAGCGCTCGATATAAAAGGACATCTCTATTTCACATGTGCCCTTTGGTAGGGGGCACCACTGTATAAGGAAACACCCAATGCCAATCATTACTCTGCCTGACGGCAGCCAACGTCAATTCCCCCACGCCGTTTCCGTCATGGACGTCGCCGCAGACATCGGTCCCGGCCTCGCCAAGGCGTGCATTGCCGGCCGGGTGAACGGTGAACTGGTGGATGCTTGCGAGCTGATCGAGGCCGATGCCTCCCTGGCCATCATCACCGCCAAAGACGAAGAAGGTCTGGATATCCTGCGCCATTCCTGTGCCCACCTGCTGGGTCACGCCATCAAGCAACTCTGGCCCCAGACCAAGATGGCCATCGGTCCCGTCATCGACAACGGTTTCTACTACGACGTCGACCTCGACCGCACCCTGACCGAGGAAGATCTGGCTGCCCTGGAAGAGCGCATGCTGGCGCTGGCCGCCAAGGATTACGACGTCGTCAAGAAGAAGGTCTCCTGGCAGGAAGCGCGCGACGTGTTCGAAGCCCGTGGCGAGACCTACAAGGTCGAGATCCTGGATCAGAACATTGCCCGTGATGATCAGCCAGGTCTGTATCATCACGAAGAGTACATCGACATGTGCCGCGGCCCGCACGTGCCCAACATGCGTCACTGCCACCACTTCAAGCTGCAGAAGATGTCCGGCGCCTACTGGCGCGGTGACTCCAACAACAAGATGCTGCAGCGCATCTACGGTACCGCCTGGGCCGACAAGAAGCAGCTCAAGGCCTATCTGCAGCGCCTCGAAGAGGCCGCCAAGCGCGACCACCGCAAGATCGGCAAGCAGCTCGACCTGTATCACATGCAGGAAGAAGCGCCGGGCATGGTGTTCTGGCACAACGACGGCTGGACCATCTTCCGCGAGCTGGAAACCTTCATCCGTGGCAAGCTCAAGGAGTACGACTATCAGGAGGTGAAAGGCCCCTTCATGATGGACCGCGTGCTGTGGGAGCGTTCTGGTCACTGGGAGAAATATGCCCAGGCCATGTTCACCACCCAGTCCGAGAACCGCGAGTACGCCATCAAGCCAATGAACTGCCCGGGTCACGTGCAGATCTTCAACCAGGGTCTGAAATCCTACCGGGATCTGCCGCTGCGCATGGCCGAATTCGGCTCCTGCCACCGCAACGAGCCGTCCGGTTCCCTGCACGGCCTGATGCGGGTGCGCGGCTTCACCCAGGATGACGCCCACATCTTCTGTACCGAAGAGCAGATCATGGAAGAGGTGTCTGCGTGCATCCGCATGGTCTACGACGTCTACGGTACCTTCGGCTTCGAGAACATAGTGGTCAAGCTTTCCACCCGTCCCGAGCAGCGCATCGGCTCCGACGAAGCTTGGGATCGCGCCGAGGCCGCCCTGGCCGAAGCGCTGGAGCTGAACGGTCTGAAGTTCGACCTGCAGCCGGGCGAGGGGGCCTTCTACGGTCCCAAGATCGAGTTCACCCTGCACGATTGCCTTGATCGTGCCTGGCAGTGTGGTACCGTGCAGCTCGACTTTGCCCTGCCGGGTCGTCTCGGCGCCACCTACGTGGGCGAAGACAACGAGCGCCACGTGCCCGTGATGATCCACCGCGCCATTCTGGGCTCGTTGGAACGCTTCATCGGGATCCTGACCGAAGAGTACGCCGGCTTCTTCCCGACCTGGCTGGCTCCCACTCAGGCGGTGGTGATGAATATCACGGATAACCAGGCCGATTATGCGGTGAAAGTTGCCAAAGCATTGAATGATGCGGGCCTTCGCGCAAAAGCGGACTTGAGAAATGAGAAGATTGGCTTTAAAATCCGCGAGCATACTTTGAAGCGAGTGCCCTTCATGCTGGTCTGCGGCGATAAAGAAGTAGAAGCCGGCAAGATTGCAGTGCGTACTCGTAAAGGGGCTGACCTGGGCTCTTATCCTGTTGAAGAGCTGATTGCTCTGTTGACCCAGGAAGTTCAGACCCGCGGACAAAAGAAAGTGGAGGAATAAGCTATAAAAGGCGGAAAAAAACTGGGCAAGCAACCGCAAGCCCGCGCTCACCGGATCAATGAAGAGATCCGTCTGAAAGAAGTTCGTTTGGCTGGTCTGGATGGCGAAGCCCTTGGCATCGTTTCCATTCAGGAGGCACTGAACTTGGCCGCTGAGGCCGAAGTGGATCTGGTCGAGATCAGTCCGAACGCTGAGCCGCCCGTTTGCCGGATCATGGATTACGGCAAATTCCTCTACGAAAAGAGCAAGACCACCAAAGAACAGAAGAAGAAGCAGAAAGTCGTCCAGGTCAAGGAAATCAAATTCCGTCCTGGCACCGACGAAGGCGACTATCAGGTAAAACTACGCAACCTGGTTCGCTTTCTGGAAGACGGGGACAAGGCGAAGGTCACCCTGCGCTTCCGTGGTCGTGAAATGGCCCACCAGGATCTTGGTATCAAGGTTCTGGAGCGAGTCAAGAACGATCTGGAAGAGCTGGCCGTAGTCGAATCGTTCCCGAAAGTCGAAGGCCGTCAAGCTGTGATGGTCCTCGCACCCAAGAAGAAATCTTAAGGCCCACAAGAAATTGACTCATGGGGCTTGCTCCATGAGTTGGTTCGCCTTGCGATTTTGTTGTCACTCACAATGCGGAGTATGAAATGCCGAAGATGAAAACCAACCGGGGCGCCGCAAAGCGCTTCAAGAAGACTGGCTCAGGTCGCTTCAAGTGCAAGCACAACCACCTGCGTCACATCCTGACCAAGAAGAGCAGCAAGCGTAAGCGTCAGCTGGGACCGAAGTTCTTTGTTTCCGCTGCCGACCACAAACGTGTTGTCGCTTGTCTGCCGTACGCATAAGGGGGGATGTGAAAAATGCCAAGAGTTAAACGTGGTGTGACCGCTCGTGCTCGTCACAAGAAAGTAATGAAAGCCGCCAAGGGTTACTACGGCGCCCGTTCCCGTGTCTACCGCGTAGCGGTACAAGCGGTAACCAAAGCTGGTCAGTACGCCTACCGTGACCGTCGCCAGAAGAAGCGTCAGTTCCGTCAGCTGTGGATTGCGCGTATCAACGCCGCAGCCCGTCAGAACGGTCTGTCCTACAGCCGTCTGATCGACGGTCTGAAGAAGGCTTCCATCGAGATCGATCGCAAGATCCTGTCCGATATCGCCGTTCACGACAAGCTGGCTTTCACCGCCCTGGTTGAAAAGGCCAAAGCAGCTCTGGTTTAATCCGGTTCTGTTTTATAGATGATAAAAGGAGGCTCAGGCCTCCTTTTTTGTTGCCTGCTGTTTTATGACGGCCAGGTAGCCAGCCTGATCAAGAGACGCGGCATTCGTCATATGCCAACAAACTAATATTGATCACCATATCGACATACAGTGAGGCAGCACTTGGGGCTCACTCGATATAACAAAATGATTTGCAGGGAGAAAAGCCCGTCATAACTATGGTCAGCCAAGGGGCTTTTTTTGTATTATTCCCCTCTTGACCTTATTTAGCCTAAAGGCTCCTGTTCCGGGAGTGGTGACGAGGAAGACATGCAACAGCTTGAAGAAGTAGTCGGCCAGGCCAAGGCCGAAATTGAGGGCGTGAGCGACATCGCCGCCCTCGACGAAATCCGGGTCAAATATCTGGGTAAAAAGGGCTTTTTTACCGAGCAGATGAAGGGACTGGGTGCCCTGTCCGCTGAAGAGCGTCCCGCAGCGGGCGCCGTGATCAACCAGGCCAAACAGCAGGTTCAGGATGCCCTAAACGCGCGTCGTGAAGCCCTCGAAGTCGCCGTGCTGAACCAGAAGCTGGCCGCCGAGACCATCGACGTCAGCCTGCCGGGCCGCCGCATCGAGAATGGCGGTCTGCACCCGGTGACCCGCACCATCGAGCGCATCGAGCGCCTGTTTGGCGAGATGGGCTTCAAGGTTGCCCGTGGTCCCGAGATTGAAGATGGCTTCCACAACTTCGATGCGCTGAATATCCCGGCTCACCACCCGGCGCGTACCGATCACGACACCTTCTACTTCGATCCTGATCTGATGCTGCGTACCCACACCTCCGGTGTGCAGATCCGCACTATGGAACATCAGCAGCCGCCGATCCGCATCATCGCGCCGGGCCGCGTCTATCGTAACGACTACGACATGACCCACACCCCGATGTTCCACCAGGTCGAAGGCCTGCTGGTTGACGAGCATGCCAGCTTCACCGAGTTGAAAGGCATCCTGCACGACTTCCTGCGCAACTACTTCGAGGAAGACTTGACGATTCGCTTCCGTCCTTCCTATTTCCCGTTCACCGAGCCGAGCGCCGAAGTGGACGTGATGGGCAAAAACGGCAAGTGGCTGGAAGTGCTGGGCTGCGGCATGGTGCACCCGAACGTGCTGCGTTCGGTCGGCATCGATCCGGAAAAATACTCCGGCTTTGCCTTCGGCATGGGCGTTGAGCGCCTGACCATGCTGCGTTACGGGGTCAATGACCTGCGTGCCTTCTTCGAAAACGACCTGCGCTTCCTCAAGCAGTTCAAGTAAGGGCGAGAGAACATGAAATTCAGTAAATCCTGGGTGATGGAGTGGGTCCGCACCGAGTTGAGTGACAATGCACTGGCCGAGCAGATCACCATGGCCGGTCTGGAAGTGGACGCCGTGGAAGCGGTAGCCGGCCAGTTCAACAATGTGGTGGTGGGTGAAGTGGTCGAGTGCGCCCAGCACCCGGACGCCGACAAGCTGCGGGTGACCAAGGTCAATGTGGGCGAGGCCGAGCTGCTGGACATCGTCTGCGGTGCGCCGAACTGCCGCGCCGGCCTCAAAGTGTGCGTGGCCAAGGTCGGGGCGACCCTGCCGGGTGATTTCACCATCAAGAAAGCCAAGCTGCGCGGCCAGCCGTCCCACGGCATGCTCTGTTCCTTCAGCGAGCTGGGCATCGACGTCGAAGCCGATGGCATCATCGAGCTGCCGCTGGATGCCCCCATCGGGACCGATATCCGTGAATACCTCGCGCTCAACGACGTCAGCATCGATGTGGATCTGACCCCGAACCGTGCCGACTGCCTCGGCATCGCGGGTCTTGCCCGTGAAATCGGCGTGCTCAACAGCGTGGACGTGGTCGAGCCGACCTGGGCGCCGGCTGTTGCCACTATCGATGCAACCTTCCCGATCCGGGTTGAAGCGTCGGCAGATTGCCCCCGTTATCTCGGCCGTGTCATCAAGGGGCTGAACCTGCACGCCCAGAGCCCGCTCTGGATGCAGGAGAAGCTGCGCCGTGGCGGTATTCGTTCCATCGACGCCATCGTTGACATCACCAACTACCTGCTGCTGGAATACGGCCAGCCGATGCACGCCTTCGATCTGGCCAAGCTGGAAGGGGAACTGGTGGTGCGTCGCGCCAAGGCCGACGAGCCCATGACCCTGCTCGATGGCAACGAGGTGAAGCTCAAAGAGACCACGCTCGTGATTGCCGATGCCAAAGGCCCTGCCTGCATGGCCGGCATCTTCGGCGGCGATCGCACCGGTGTCTCCGAGACCACCACCGACATCCTGCTGGAGTGCGCCTTCTTCGCGCCGCTCTCCATCACCGGCCGTGCCCGTGCCTACGGTCTGCATACCGATTCTTCCCACCGCTTCGAGCGCGGGGTGGATCCCGAGCTGCAGGCCAAGGTGATGGATCGTGCCACCCGTCTGCTGCTGGACATCTGCGGCGGTGAAGCGGGTCCGGTCATCGAAGTCAAATCCGATGCCCATTTGCCCAAGGCTGCCCCCATCAAGCTGCGCCGCACCAAGCTCGACAAGGTGATCGGCATCAGCGTGGCGGATGCGCAGGTGGTCGAAATTCTGACTCGTCTGGGCATGCAGGTAACCGTGGATACTGACGGCTGGACCGCGCTGGCTCCCTCCTGGCGTTTCGACATCGCCATCGAGGAAGACCTCATCGAGGAAGTGGCCCGCATCTACGGCTACAACAACATCCCGAACCTGAAACCCGCCGCCTCTCTGGCGATGGTGGAGCAGGCTGAAGGGCAGGTGACCCTGAAGCGGGTACGCGACCTGCTGGTTGATCGCGGTTTCCAGGAAGCGATCACCTACAGCTTCGTCGATCCCAAGACCCAGCAAACCCTGTTCCCGCAGAGCGATGCCATCGTGCTGCCGAACCCGATCTCGGTCGAGATGTCCGCCATGCGCGTCTCTCTGTTCCCGGGTCTGGTGCAGGCGGTGGTCTACAACCAGAACCGTCAGCAGCCACGCGTGCGCCTGTTTGAGCAGGGCCTGCGTTTCATCAAGGACGAGAATGCCGAGAACGGCATCCGTCAGGAACCCATGCTGGCCGGCATCATCACCGGCAACCAGAGTGACGAGCACTGGGACATCAAGAGCCGCGCCGCCGACTTCTTTGATCTGAAAGGGGATCTGGAAGCGGTACTGGATCTGACCGCCGAAGGGGCCACCTTCACCTTCGAGCGTGCCGAGCACAGCGCCCTGCACCCGGGCCAGAGCGCGGCCATCCTGCGCAATGGCGCCGTGATCGGCCATATCGGCGTGATCCACCCGAGCCTCGAGAAGAAGCTGGGACTCAAGAGCCGGGCCGTGATGTTCGAGCTGGAGCTGGACAAGCTGACCCCGGCCAAGGTGCCGGTTGCGGCCGAAGTATCCCGCTTCCCGGCCAACCGCCGCGACATCGCCGTGGTGGTGGACAGACAGATCCTGGCAGGCGACGTTCTGGCAGTAATTAAAAAAGTTGGCGGAAATCAGTTAGTTGGAATAAACTTGTTCGACGTATACCAGGGTGCTGGTATGGCAGAGGACAAGAAGAGCCTGGCCATCAGTCTCGTGTTGCAAGACACCCAGCGCACCCTGGAGGAGAAAGAGATCGCCGAGACCGTAGACAATGTCGTGCGGGCCCTTGGTGAAGAGTTGAATGCATCCTTGAGGGATTGATCTATGGCGCTTACCAAAGCCGACATTGCAGAGCACCTGTTCACCCAGCTCGGGATGAGCAAGCGTGAAGCCAAAGATATGGTGGAAGCCTTCTTTGAGGAGATCAGACAAGCGCTTGAACGTGGTGAGCAAGTCAAGATTTCAGGCTTCGGTAACTTCGATCTTCGCGAGAAGAACCAGCGTCCCGGACGCAACCCCAAGACGGGGGAGGATATTCCCATCAGCGCCCGTCGCGTGGTGACCTTCCGGCCCGGCCAGAAGCTCAAGGCCAGGGTAGAAAATGTTGAACCCAACGAGTGACAAAAAGCCAGGCAATCGCCTGGCTTTTCCGTTTCGATGATAAAAATCCTGCTTCTGTCCGGCGCGCTGCTGGCCCTGCCACTGCGTGCCGCCATGCTTCCCCTGTCACCCGGTACCCAGGCCTATGCCGATTCGCTCACCGGGTTGACCTTCTGCTATCCCGCCCTGCAGCGCCCTCCTTATCTGGAAGAGCAGGGGGGGTTGCTCATCGATCAGGTGACGCGCCTGGCAGGACTGCTGCCGGTGCCGCTGCGCTTCGAGACCCTGCCCAGCTGGGCGGCGACCCTGCAGGCCCTGCAGGATGGGCGCTGCGATCTCGTTCCCCATGTGGGACCATTGCGGCATTCACCGTCCGGCATGGGGCTGAGCCGGGCCATGCTGGAGGCGGAGTCCGCCATTCTCTACCGGGGGGAGCTGGATAAGGCCAGGTTTCTGATGTCGCCCATCTGGCAAGCACAGGACATCCTGACGCGGCTCTATCCCCACGCATCCCAGCTGCAGCTGACCGAGGCGGAGAACTGGTACGGCGCCCTAGTGGCGGGGCGGGGCAGCGCCTACCTCGGCGACTATCTGCAACTGCGTTACCTGATGCGGGAGTACCCGGACGAGGGGCTCAGGTTGCGTCGCCTGCGCAGCGACGATCTGGTGATCAGCTACCGGCTGATGATGCGAGACAAGCCCGAGCTGCGCGAGTTGGTGGACACGGCGATCCGCTTCCTGCCGCCGGGCAGCCTCTATCGGGATCTGGGGCGTTACCTGCCCCAGAGCGAGCAGGATGTGAACCCCTTGCACTTCACCGACAAGGAGCAGGCCTGGCTCGTGGGCAAGGCCCACACCATCAGGGTGGTGGCGGATCCCGGCTTCATGCCCTACAGCGGCGTCAGCCAGCAGGGAGAGCTCATCGGCTGGAGTGCGGATGTCTTGCGGGAAGTGAGCCGGCAGACGGGGCTGCGCTTCGAGCTGGTGCCAGCCGCCAGCAAGGAGGAGGCGCTGGCCAAGCTGCGCAGCGGGGAGGCGGCCATGATGGCCGGCCTGCTGGAGTCTCCGGCGCTGGGGTCGGAGTTTGAATTCACCCGGGTGGTGGCGACCAGTCGCTACGCCCTGGTCAGCCGCAAGCAGGGGGCCCCCAGATCCCTGGCGGAGGTCAGCGGCAAGGTGATGGTCCCCAGGATGCTCTATGACACCAGCCTGCTCGCCCGCTTCGGCCAGCACGAGTGGGAAGTGACCGACAACCTGCTGCAAGGGCTGGCGGCGGTACAGCACGGCGATGCCCAGGCCATGCTGGCGGAGCTGTACCAGCTGCAATACCCCCTTCGCAACAACCAGTTGAGTGACCTCGCCATCACTGAGCTGCCCCAGCGCTTTGGCCTCGGCTTTGCCATCCGGCCGGGCCAGTCCAGACTGGCGGGGGTGCTGGAGCAGAGCCTGATGACCATCAATGATCGCCAGGTGAACGAGCTGGATCAGCGCTGGCGGCGTCTCGTCCTGAACCAGCAGGAGGGGGTCAGCTACGGCTTCTGGCTCGGCTCCGTCATGCTGGCCCTGGTGATCAGCATGGCGGTGATCTGGCTGATCTGGCGCTCCCGCCAGCAGCTGGCCCAGGAGGCGCGGGAGCGCCAGAAGGCGGAGCAGGCGCTGGCGCTGGAGAGCAAGTTCCGGGAATCCCTCTTCCAGGCGCTGCCGGTCCCCGTGTTTCTTCGCAATGACAAGGGGGAGGTGATCAAGCGCAACAAGCGGGCCAAGCGGATGGAGGCGCGCTACGCCGCCGATCTGGTGCTGCCTGCGCCCCAGTTGCAGGGGGCGGAGGGGGAGCTGGCGCTGCACGAGCAGGTCTACTCCTATGCCCAGATCCCGCTGCGCCTGGGGCCGCAGGCCCCGGCCGGGGATCTCATCGCCCTCTCGGACATCAGCGCCCTGCGCGAGCGCACCCGGTTGCTGCGCCAGGCGGAGCGGCGCCTGCGGGCCCTGACCAATACGGTGCCCGGCGTGGTGCTGCAATTCACCCTGCTGGACGGGGCCATCACCCGGGTGGAGTTTGTGAGCCGCGGCAGCCACGAGCTGCTGGGGCTGGCCAGCCAGCAGATCCGGAGCAATCCCAACGAGACGCTCACTCGCATCTCTCGCCAGGACAGGCGCGAGATGCGGGCTCCCATGCTGACCATGTTGCAGGCGGGGCGCCCCTTCTCCCATCTGCTGCGCTACCAGCACCCAGCCAAGGGGCTGCGCTGGCTGCAGTTCTCCGGCAGGGGACGTCGCCAGGGGGAGGGGTGGCGCGTCTACGGGGTGGTGCAGGATGTGACCAGCAGGGTGGAGCAGGAGCACTCCCTGCAGCTCTCCCACGAGCAGGCCCAGCAGGCCGTGCTCGCCAAGGGGCGTTTCCTCGCCGCCGTGAGCCACGAGATCCGCACCCCCATGAACGCCATGCTCGGCCTGCTGGAGTGGCTGGATCAGACCGAGCTCTCTGCCGAGCAGGCCTCGGTGCTGGCGCACGTCAGGCAGGCGGGCAACGAGTTGCTGGGGCTGCTCAACGACGTACTCGACTTCAGCCGCAACGAGACGCGCCAGCTGCGGCTCTCCTTGCAGCCCACGGATCTGGTGGAGCTGTGCGAACACGTGGCGGCGGTGCACTGGTCCAAGGCGCGCTCCCGGCATCTGCAGCTGCGCCTCAACCTGGATCCGGCGCTGCCCGCCCTGATGGAGCTCGATCCCCACAGGGTGCAGCAGGTGCTGCACAACCTGCTCTCCAACGCCATCAAGTTCAGCGAGCGGGGAGAAGTGGTGCTGTGGGCTCGCCGGCAGGGGGAGTGGATCTGGTGCGGCGTGGACGATCAGGGGCCCGGCATCAGCGCCGAGCTGCTGCCCCGGTTGTTCCAGCCCTTCGAGCAGGGGGAGGAGCCGGGACAGATCCGGGCCCAGGGCACGGGGCTCGGGCTCGCCATCTGTCGCCAGTTGATGGAGCAGATGGGCGGCGAGATCCGGGTCGAGCCCGTGGCCACCGGCGGCAGCCGCTTCATCTGTGTCTGGCCCCTCAGACAGGTGCAGGAGAAAGCGCCCTGGCAGCCCAGAGTCAAGCGGCTGTCCCTGCAACTGCCCCCCGAGGAGCAGGCCTACCTGCGTCCCTGGCTCGCCGAGCTGGGGGTCGCCGAGGATGGGATGGCCCCCGGCCTCGGCGTCCTGGTGGATGAGCGGGGGCTGCGCGCCTGGTCCTGGCAGGGGGAGCCCTGGATCCCGGGCTCCGTGGTCAGCCTGCTGCAACCCAGGCTTGCCCAGGAGGGGGAGGAGATCAGGGATCTGCCGGGCGCCGGCCTGCGCGTGCTCCTGGTGGAAGATCACGAAGTGAACCGGGTGCTGATCAGCATGCAGCTCGGTCAGCTGGGGGCCCGGGTACTGAGCGCCGCCAACGGCCGCCTGGCCCTCGACATCCTGCGATCGGAGACGGTGGATCTGGTGCTGACCGATCTGCAGATGCCGGTGATGGACGGGGCCGAGCTGTGCAGGCAGCTGCGGGCCTCGGCACACTGGCAGCATCTGCCGGTCTACGTGATCACTGCCGATCTCAGCGAGCAGGCGGCGCAGCGGCTCGCCGAGTGCGGCTGCCAGGGACATCTGGACAAGCCCGTGCTGCTGAAGGAGCTGGCCATCCTGCTGCGCACCGTCTCCGGTCGCAACGGCGCTGAGGTGGCACAGGCTCCTCAGGCCATGCCCCTGTCCGCGCTGCTGAGCCCGGCCCTCATCGGAATTTACCTGACCTCGGTTCGCCAGGAGCTGGCGGACATTGAGCAGTGCCTAGCACAAGGGGACCCCCATGCCCTCAATGCGGCTTTACACAAGATGAAGGGGGCCGCCAAAATGGTGGGGGCCACCTCGCTGGTCCGGGTGATCGACCGTTGGCAGGAGGCCCCCGACCACCCCCTTGCAACTGAGTTGAGGCTGGCCGTGGAAGAGGTCTGTCGGCAACTGGGCGAAAGAGCATGAGATGATCATCACCGATGAAGAGTTGTTGGCCCTGCTGGAGTCGGATGACAGCCAGGGGCCCGTGTTTCACCCCGTCAGCGTCTATGCCCTGGACGCCGCCTCCCATCAGGCGGCGAAGGCGGCGGGCCTGCCGGCCTACGCCAGCCTGCATCGCACCCTGCCCGATGCCGGCTGGCAATGGGAGGGACTGTTTGCCGCCGGGGCCATCGCCCTGTTCGATCCCGCCTCCCATGCCGGGGCCGACTACCTGCCGCAACTGCTGACCCCGGGAGTGGGGATCTATCGCCTGTCAGATCCCTGGCTCGAAGGGGTACAGGCACGGGAGCGGGAGTGGCGGGCCTGGCTTGCCCGGTTGCAGATCCTGCTGCTCGAGGATCACCCCTTCCAGGGGGCCTGCATCCAGCAGGAGATCCAGGCCCTGGGGACACCCTGCCACTGGGTGCAGGATGGCGAAGGTTGCCTGCGGGCCCTGGAGGAGGGGGGCGTGGGGCTGCTTATCTGCGATCTCAGCCTGGCGGAGCAGGATGCCATCAGCCTGCTGATGAGCCATCCCCAATATCGTCACAGCGGCCTGCCCATCATACTGCTCTCCGCCCACGATCAGACCCTGATCGACGGGGCCAGGCGTCTGCTGCACGACGCGGGTTTCAACGTGCTGGCGGCCCTGGCCAAGCCGCTGCAGAGCGACGATCTACTGCGGCTGCTCAAGGTGCTCTATCTGGGGCCCCAGCGCCGGCGCCGACTCGGTGGCCTGAAGCGAACCATCCGCAGTTGGCAGGGGGAGCAGAGGGGGCAGCTTGGCCTGCTGGCGGAGGCGGAGTCGTTCACGCTGCCCGTCTGGCTGACCCTGAACGGCCTGTCGCCGTACTGGGAACCGCTCAAGGCCTGGCTGGAGCACCACGGGCGTCCGGCGAGCGAGCTGACCCTGGTCATCCATCGGCGGGATAACCTGCTGAGCCATGCGGATCGCTTCGCCCTGGTGTTGCAGGCAAGCCTGGCGGGGGCGAGGCTGGCCCTGCTGCTCGACAACGCTCAGCACCTGCCGTTCGATCTGCTGGAGCGTCTGCCGCTGCAATCCCTGCTGCTGGGGCAGCACATGCTGCCCGAGCTGGAGGCGATGGCCGCGGATTCCCTGCTGGCACGCTTCATCCAGCGGGCCAGGGAGCTCGGCATCGCCCTCTACCTCGATGATCCCTTCAATCTGCTCGACGCCGCACAGTGGCAGGACTACGGCATGGCGGGGCGCTGGTAAGCCGTGCCGCACTATCTCTGCTGGCCCCTCGATGAGGCGCGCCTGGACAGGGGTCTGAGCGGCTGGACGTCCCCCGTCTCGCGGGCTTCCCTGCCGGTGAAGATGACCGTGGGCGGGGTGCGCTGCCGGCTGCAGGAGCTGGCTGGCAGCGATCCCGAGCGCGTGCGGGCCGCCTATGAGGCGCTGAGCGAGCAAAGCGTCTACCTGCGCTTCATGCGCGCCAAGCAGCCCCCGACCCCGGAGCAGCTCGCGCTCTTTCTCGACTACCCCAGGGCGCCCCAGATAGGGCTGCTGCTCACCGATGAGCAGGGCCTGCCGCTGGCCATGGCCCAGTCCGTGCGCCGGCGCCTGCATCCCGACAGGGCCGAGTTCTCCTGCATAGTGGCGGATCATTTCCAGCATCGCGGCGCCGGGCGGCGCATCCTGCTGGCGCTGGCCCTGCTGGCGCACGGGGAGGGGATCCGGGAGTGGACCGCCGAGGTGCTGGGCCAGAATCGGCCCATGCTGGCGCTCTTGAAGGGGCTGGGGCTGCCGCTGACCCTGGTGACGGGGCGGGAGATGGTCTTCGCCAGGCTGGACCTGAGCGTCCTGGCGGGTCGTATTGCTGCCCGGCCATAAGACCAAGGGCGAATGGGCCGGCCCCCTCTCTTGTGCTAAGGTCAGCCTGTCACCCGTTGGAGGAGAACAACCATGGTGCAGTCAGCCAAACATATCGTGATCCTCACCGGTGCCGGCATCTCGGCCGAATCCGGTATCAAGACCTTTCGGGCCTGTGATGGCCTCTGGGAGGAACACAGGGTGGAAGACGTGGCGACCCCGGAGGGCTATGCGCGAGATCCCGAACTGGTGCAACGCTTCTACAATGCCCGGCGCCATCAGTTGCAGCGGGACGAGATCCACCCCAACCCTGCCCACTATGCCCTGGCCCGCCTCGAGCGCCTGTTGCCCGGGCGCGTGACCCTGATCACCCAGAACATCGACAACCTGCACGAGAGCGCGGGCAGCAAGAACCTCATCCACATGCACGGGGAGCTGCTCAAGGCGCGCTGCCCGGGGTCGGGCCAGGTGATCGAATGGCGCGGGGATCTCCACCAGCACGAGCTCTGCTCCTGCTGTCAGCTGCCCCAGCCGCTACGGCCTCATGTGGTCTGGTTCGGCGAGATGCCGCTCGGGCTGGATCGCATCTATTCCGCCCTGGCCCAGTGCGATCTCTTCCTCTCCATCGGTACGTCCGGCGCCGTGTATCCGGCTGCCGGCTTCGTGCATGAGGCCGGCCTGAACGGAGCCCATACAGTGGAGCTCAATCTAGAGCCGAGCGAGGTGGGAAGCCAGTTTGACGAGAAGCGCTACGGCCCGGCATCCCTGCTGGTGCCGGCCTTCGTGGACGAACTGCTGCAAAGCTGCGGCGTGCACCAGCCCAGACAGATAGAGGGGCACAACTGGATGGAGATGCGTGGCTCATAACTATTGAGAATAAACACAGTTGCATTGGCTCTATGAAGTCGCCACACTGACTCCAACAACAAGGATGTGGCTGGCGAAACATATATGGATATTCGAAAGTTCGGGTTCATTTCCCTTCTGCTGGTGCTGATCTCATTCGGGACTCAGGCTGCTACTCCCCTGCTGCAATTGATCCTGCCGGACAAGCGGGAAGTCACCCTGGACGAGGCGGCACTGGCCGCCTTGCCCCAGGTGGAATTCGAGACGGCCACCCCCTGGACCGTCGGTGTCCACCGCTACCGCGGTCCGACCCTGGTCAGCGTGCTGGCGGCGCAAGGGGCCGCCGGGGCCAGCGTGCTCGATGTGGTGGCGCTCAATGGCTACCGACAACGGGTCGATCTCTCCCTGTTTGCCAAGGTGCCGCTCACCCTGGTGCGCCATCAGGATGGCAAGCCGCTGACCCGCCGCAACAAGGGGCCGCTCTGGCTGCTGATCCCTCTCTCGGCGCACCCCGAGATGGATGTCTCCGCCATCCACAACAACATGGTCTGGCAGACGATCCGCATCGAGGTCGTCAAGTGACCCGTCGACAGCGCCACAATCTGCTGCTGGCAGCCATCTCGCTCTGCTTCCTGTTTTCCTCCGTGTGGGGCCTCTATCTGCAGAGCCGGCACGAACAGCTGGTCGACATCTTCTACCGCAACACCCACTGGAACATCAGCCAGGTGATGCTGGAATCCCAGCGTTTCCTCTACGACCTGCGCCTCTACCGGGCCGACGGCCTCGACATGGAGACCCTGAGCCTGGATTACGATCTGCTGTGGAACCGGCTGGATGTGTTTCTGGTCGGCACCGAAACCGCAGATGCCCGCACCCGGCATGGGCTGGGCGAGGTGTTGACCAGGCTGTTTGACGAGATCAAAATGCTGGAGTCCCAGGTCCAGGCCGGTGCGCTGCAAAAGGGCGAGGCCCTCGATCGGGCGCTGGTCCGGATTGCCGACCTGACCCGCCAGGTGGAGCTGATAGGGGATCAGATCCTCTCCGGTCAGGAGCGGGAGGCGTCCCTCAACCAGCTGCGTCAGAGCTTGTTCTGGATCCAGATCTGGCAGCTGATCCTGCTGGTGATGGGGGGCGTGCTGGTCTTCGCCCTGATCCGCACCAACCTGCAGAATCGCCGGCTCTCCCTGCTCGATCCCATGACCCGGCTGGGCAACCGCCGGGCCTTGCAGGGGCAGCTCAGGCAGTCCCTGCAGCGGGGCCGGATCCAGGCCTTGGTGGTGCTCGATCTCAAGCGGTTCAAGCAGGTCAATGATCTGCTCGGCTACCAGGTCGGTGATCGCCTGTTGCAGGCGGTCGCCGCGAGGCTGCGGCAAGCCTGTCCCGGCCTGGCCTATCGCCTGGGGGGAGATGAATTTGCCGTGGTGCTGGCCACCGACCATGAGGAGCTCGAGGCCCGCATGGAGGCCATGGTGAATCTGCTGCAGTTCGAGTTCGTGACCCGGGAGAGCAGTTTCGACCTCGCCTGCCGCTTCGGGGTGGCCAGGGTCGAGGGGGGCGAGGAGGCCGAGCAGCTGCTGGAGCAGGCCATATTGGCACTGAATGAAGCCAAACGCAGCAATGGCACCCTGGTCTGGTACCAGTCGGCGATGAAGGCGACCCTCAGCATGAACCAGCGGCAACTGCACCAGTTGCGGGAGTGGCTGGCGGGGGCGGCGCCCTCGCCCCTGGAGACCGTCTTCGAGCCCCTGCAAGACGAGCGGGGAGAGCGGGTGACGGCCATCGGCGTGCGCTGGCGGGTGGGGCAGCAGGTGTGTGACGTGGACTGGATGCAGGAGCGCGGCGTTCTCGGTCCCGTGGTGGCCAGGTTGCTGATGGACGCGGATCTCCGCCAGCCCCTGCTGCTGGCGCTGCGCCAGCCGTCGCAACTGGCCCATGTGCTGGCCTTCCTGCCGTCCCTGCCACAAGGAGCACTGATCCTGGCGCTGCCGACCCTGACGGAGGACGCGGCCCTGCTGGACAAGGTGCGCCAGCGTGACTGCGTGCTGGCGCTGGGTGAGCTCGGCAGCCGGGTTCCCGCGCTCTTGCAGGCGGGCTGGCCGATCCACTACTGGCTGCCCGACCCCTCAGATCACCTTGCCCTGCTGCACCCCCTTGCCAGGCAACTGGGGTTGCGGCGCCTGAACCGTACGGAGGCGGCGGGGCAGGGCGACGTGCTCAAGCAGCGCGAGCCCTATTGACGGGGCAAGGAAATGCAAAAGGGCGGCTCGGGCCGCCCTTCTCATATCTGCTGATCCTCAGGAGTCCTTGCCGTCCGGGGAGGGGAAGGGGGCGCAGGAGTGCCTGATCACCAGATCCGGCTCCACGGTGATCCTGCGATTGTCTATCTGCTCGCCGTTGATGCGAGCCAGCAACCGGGTGACGGCGAGGCGGCCCAGCTCCTCCTTGGGCTGATTGACCGTGGTGAGTGGCGGCGACATATACTGGGCCAGTGCCACGTTGTCATAGCCGACGATGGAGAGGTCGCGCGGGATCACCAGCCCCGCCTGATGGGCGGCACTGATGGCCCCCATGGCCATCATGTCGTTGCACACAAAAAGAGCGCTGGGACGCACGGGCTGTGCCAGCAGGCGGGTCATGGCGGCGGCGCCGCTGGCGCAGTCGAAGTCCCCCTCCTGGATCCAGCCCGGATTGACGGCTAGCCCCGCCTCCTGCATCGCCTGCTCGAAGCCCGCCAGCCGCTGATCGGCAGGGGCGCGCTTGTGGGGACCCGTGATGCAGCCGATGGCGGTGTGACCCAGCCCCAGCAGGTGGCGGGTCGCCAGGTAGCCGCCGCGATGGGAGTTGTCGGCGATGAGATCCACTTCGCCGTTCTCCATGCCCCAGTCCATCACCACCACCGGCAGGCTCTTGAGCCAGTCGAGCTGGTTGAACACCTCCTGCTGCCCCTCGCTGCACATGATCAGCAGGCCATCCACTCGTTTTCTGAGCATCATCTTGAGGTAGGAGAGGGCGGTCTCGGCCTGTCCCTCGGTGTTGCCCAGCATGAGGTTGTAACCCTGCTCGAAGCAGTAGCGCTCCACCCCGCGCACCACCTCGGCGAAGAAGGGGTTGCTGGAGGTGGTAACCAGCATGCCGATGCTGTTGGTCTCCTTCACCTTGAGGCTGCGGGCCACCAGGCTGGGGGCATAGTTG
The DNA here is from genome assembly GCF_040908055.1 of Aeromonas sp. R7-4. NCBI lineage: Bacteria > Pseudomonadati > Pseudomonadota > Gammaproteobacteria > Aeromonadales > Aeromonadaceae > Aeromonas > Aeromonas sp. R7-4. The sequence continues at coordinate 78,755 of NZ_JBFODA010000054.1, read as the reverse complement.
AGCTCGCGCATGGCGGCGAAGACCCGCTCCCGGGTCTCCTCGGCCACGAAACGGGTCTCGTTGATGACATGGGAGACTGTGGTGGTGGAGACCCCCGCCTGCGCCGCCACCTCCTTGATATTGGCCATCAGTGTCCCTGCGCTGTCTGTTCAAGGAGGAAGGATTCCACCTCCTGCTTGCTCGGGATGGAGCTCTGGGCCCCGAAGCGGGTCACAGAGAGCGCCGCCGCGCCGTGGGCGAAGCGCACCGCGTCGTGGAAGTCGGCGCCGGCGAGCTCGGCCGCCAGCAGGGCACCGTTGAAGGTGTCGCCTGCTGCCGTGGTGTCCACCGCCTTGACCCGAAAGCCTGGAATAAGTTGCTGTTGTGTCCCGTTGCTGCAATAGACCCCCTGGGAACCCAGGGTGATCATCACCTCCGCTATGCCCATCTGGTGGAAGCGGGCGGCGGCCTGGGCCGCAGTCGCCTCGTCGGTGACCTTGACCCCGGTCAGCAGCTCCGCCTCGGTCTGGTTCGGGGTGATGAGATCCACCAGCGCCAGCAGCTCCTGCGAGAGCGGCCGGGCAGGCGCGGGGTTGAGCACCACCCGGGTGCCGTGGGCACGGGCCAGACGGGCGGCCTCCAGCACAGTCTCCAGGGGCACTTCCAGCTGCAGCAACAGGGTGTGGGCAGCGGCGATCAGTCCTTCGTGGCCTTTCACCACGGCCGGGGTGAGGGCGCCGTTGGCCTCGGCGGAGATGCCGATGCTGTTCTCCCCCTCGTCGCTCACATAGATGATGGCGATGCCGGTGGGGAGCCTGGGGTCGAGCTCGACGGCGCTGACATCGATGCCGTCGTTGGCAAACCCGGTTTTCATCTGGTGGCCGATGGCGTCATCGCCGATGCGGGCGATGAAGGAGACTTCTGCACCTAACCGAGCGGCGGCCACCGCCTGGTTGGCACCCTTGCCACCGGGCACCACTTGATAGCTGTGGCCGGTCAGGGTTTCACCGGGGCGGGGAAAGTGGGGGACACGCAGCACATGATCCGCATTGACGCTGCCGAGGACTACGAGACGATTCATTCCTATCACCCTTGTTGAGAACATCTTGATCTGGGTGGGCCCAGATCGGGAGGCTCTGCCGAAGAAAGGGGGAGGCGAGCCTCCCCCCACGGACTTACTTGTTGACGATCTGCAGCGGTACCGGGATGGATTTTTCCACCGGCTGGCCCTTGAGCACCTTGTCGGCGGTTTCCACGCCGATGGCGCCGATGAGGGCCGGCTGTTGGGCCACGGTGGCGGCCAGTTTACCCTTGGCCACGGCGGCCTTGCCATCGTCGGTGCCGTCGAAGCCCACGATCATCACCTCTTTGCCGGCGGCCTGCACGGCGCGAATGGCCCCCAGCGCCATCTCGTCGTTCTGGGCGAACACGGCTTGCACGGTCGGGTGCGCCGCCAGCAGGTTCTCCATGACGTTCAGACCCTTGGTGCGGTCAAAGTCGGCGGGCTGGGAGGCCAGCACTTCCAGCTTGTTGGCGGCCACCGCCAGGGCGAAGCCTTCGCCGCGGTCACGGGCGGCGGAGGTGCCGGCGATCCCTTCGAGCTGGATCACCTTGGCGCCGCTGCCCAGCTTCTCGGCGATGAAGTCGCCGGCCAGCTTGCCGCCCGCCACGTTGTCGGAGGCGATGTGGGCCTTGACCTCACCCTGGGCCGCACCGCGGTCCAGGGTCAGCACCGGGATGCTGGCCTTGTTGGCCAGACGGATGGCGTTGCCCACGGCTTCGGAGTCGGTCGGGTTGATCAGGATGGCGTTGACCTTGCGCACGGTGAGATCTTCCACGTTGGAGAGCTCCTTGGCCGGGTCATTCTGGGAGTCCAGCACCACCAGCTCGTAGCCAAGTTCCTTGGCCTTGGCTTCGGCCCCCTCCTTCATGGTGACGAAGAAGGGGTTGTTGAGGGTGGAGACCACCATGGCCAGGGTCTGATCGGCGGCCTGGGCGGTACCCAGCACGGACATGATGGCGGCAGCGAGCAGGGTATTGAGCTTTTTCATCATTTCATTCCTTGTGTGTGGCTTGTGGTATCAACGGTTGCTTTTGTTATCGATCATCACGGCGAGCAGGATCACGCTGGCCTTGGCGATCATCTGGTAATAGGAGCTGACGTCGAGCAGGTTGAGGGCGTTGTTGAGGAAGCCGATGATGAGGGCGCCTATCAGGGTCCCCATGATGCGGCCCTTGCCCCCCATCAGGCTGGTGCCCCCCAGCACCACGGCGGCGATGGCATCCAACTCGTAACCCATGCCGGCAGTCGGCTGGGCGGAGGATAGGCGGGAGGTGACGATGAGCCCGGCCAGTGCCGACAGCATGCCGCACAGACCGTAGACCGCGAGCTTGACCCGATCCACATTGATGCCGGAGAGGCGGGTGGCCGACTCGTTGCCGCCCAGGGCATAGATGTAGCGGCCCAGGCGAGTGTGGTTGAGCAGGTACCAGGCCAGCAGGAAGACGATGGCCATCAACCAGATGGGCACCGGCAGGCCGAGCAGGTAGCCGGTCCCCAGCCAGGCGAAGTGATCGGCGCCGTCACTGAAGCCGGTGGAGATGGGACGCCCCTCGGTGTAGACCATGGTGATGCCGCGCAGGGCGGTCATGGTGACCAGGGTGGCGATGAAGGCCTGCACCTTGCCCTTGGCGATGATGAGACCGCTGATGCCGCCGAGCAGGGCGCCGGCCCCCAGGGTGAGGGGGATCACCAGGGCGATAGGCAGCTCCATGGCGACCATGGTGGCGGCCAGGGCGCCGCACAGGGCCAGCACCGAGCCGACCGAGAGATCGATGCCGGCGGTGAGGATGACCAGCGTCATGCCGACCGCCATGATGGCGTTGACCGAGGTCTGGCGCAGGATGTTGAGCAGGTTGTCGGCGGTGAAGAAGTTCGGACTCAGGAAGGAGACCACGCCGATCAGCACCAGCAGCGCCACCAGGGATTTGTTCTCGATCCACCAGGCCTTGCTCATGATGCCGCGGCGGGGAAGGGTTTGGGTTGTCATTGTGCTGCCTCTTGCTCTGCTTGCCACTGTTTACCCACGGCGGCCGCCATCAGCTTCTCCTGATTGGCGTCCCGGGTATTGAACTCTGCGCTGATGCGCCCCTCGTGCATCACCAGGATGCGATCGCTCATGCCGAGCACTTCCGGCATTTCGGAGGAAACCAGGATGATGCTCATCCCCTCCTGCTTGAACTGGTTGATGAGCTGATAGATCTCCTTCTTGGCCCCCACGTCGACGCCGCGGGTCGGCTCGTCCAGGATCAGCACCTTGGGCCGGGTCAGCAGCCCCTTGGCGATGGCCACCTTCTGCTGGTTGCCGCCGGAGAGCAGCTTGATCAGCTGATCCTGGCTCGGGGTCTTGATGTTGAAGAGGCGCACGTAGTCCCCCACCGCCTGGCGCTCGGCCTGGCCGTCAATCTTGCCGGCGCGGATGAACTCGCCGAGGGCACAGAGGCTCATGTTCTCCCGCACGGAGAGCTCCAGCACCAGGCCGTCGCCCTTGCGATCCTCGGAGATGTAGGCGATGCCGGCCGCCAGGCCATCGGCCGGGCTCCTGGGGACCAGGGCGTGACCATCCACGGTGATGTCACCGCTGCTGATGGGGCTGGCGCCGTAGATGAGCTTCATCAGCTCGGTACGGCCAGAACCCATCAGGCCGCTGAAGCCCAGAATTTCCCCCTGACGCAGGGAGAAGCTCACCCCGCGCACGCCGGGGCCGGCCAGATCCTTGACCTGCAGGCTGATAGGGCCGAGCTCGCGCACCAGGCGCGGGTACTGCTCCTCCAGCCGGCGGCCCACCATCATCTCGATGATCCTGTCTTCGTCGAGATCGCTCACCGCCTGCTCGCCGATCCACTTGCCGTCCCGCAGCACTGTGACCCGATCACAGATCTCGAAGATCTCCTTGAGACGGTGGGAGATGTAGACGATGCCACAGCCCTGCTGGCGCAGTTCGCGAATGACGGTGAACAGCTGCTCTGTCTCGGTGTCGGTCAGCGCATCGGTGGGCTCGTCCATGATGATGACGCTGGCATCGAACGACAGCGCCTTGGCGATCTCCACCATCTGCTGTTCGCCGATGGAGAGATCCCCGAGTCGGGTGTCTGGGCCGTGTCTGACGCCCAGACGGGCCAGCAGACCGCTGGCCCGCTCGCGCAGCTGTTTGTGGTCGATGCTGCCAAAACGGGTACGGGGCTCGCGGCCGAGAAAGATGTTGGCGGCAATCGACAGTTCAGGCAGCAGGTTCAGCTCCTGGTGGATGATGCTGATCCCCTGATCCTGGGAGTCACGAGGGCCCTTGAAGTGGACCGGCTGGCCGCGGTAGCTGACGGTGCCCGCATCGGCCTGATAGATGCCGGTCAGCACCTTCATCAGGGTGGACTTGCCGGCGCCGTTCTCGCCGAGCAGGGCCATCACCTGGCCCGGATAGACCTTGAGGCCCGCCTCGTCGAGGGCGCGTACCCCGGGGAAGGTCTTGACGATCCCGGCGAGCTCCAGAATGGGCGAGGGGAGCGGGGAGCTTGTGCTCATGGCTGCGTCCTCCAAGACTTAGAACGCCACACCGGCGCAGAGGATGAGGTTGGCGTAGGGGGTCACCTCGCCGCTGCGCACAATCGCCTTGCTCTGGCGGGTGCGGGTCTTGAATGCCTCGTGCAGGCAGTACTCTATGGTGATGGGCTTGCCTTGGGCAGCGGCGTGCGCCTCCAGCTGATCCACCAGCGCCTGGTGAGCGGCGGGGCTGATCAGCTTGATCTCGCTCGCCATGATCACCTTCTCCACCACCAGATCGGTGAGCAGGGCGCTCAGCACTGTGTCAAGGCTGGGAGTGCCTGCCATCAGCGCCAGATCGATGCGCTCGGGACCCGCCGGTATGGGCAGCCCGGCGTCGCAGACGGTGATCTCGTCGGTATGGCCCATGTGGGCCACCAGCGAACTCAGGGGAGCGTTGAGCAGCTTGCCTCGTTTCATACAGCACCTCGGCGGTTTGTGACCGCATATCCGATATTGAGCAGGGCAACCGGTTACGCAACCGGTTGCGTCGTTGATGCGAAAGATAGGCGCTAACCGTTAACGGGTCTAGGTACAGATGACGAAAATGTGAAAACGATCTCAGTGATGGGGATCAAAAGAGGAAAAAGGGGTGCCAGAAGAGCACCCGTCAGGTCATAGGAACCGGGTGCCCGGGAGCGGGGTCGGTGCCTCGAGGGAAGAGCGACAGAATGGGGCGGGATCAGACGGCGAGCGCCTCCTGCACGGCGGGGCGGGCCTGCATGCGCCTGTAGTGGTCCGCCACCCCGGGAAACTCGTCGATGGCCACCCCATCGCTCTCGAGCCAGCTTGCCACCACGAACAGGTAGATGTCGGCCAGGCTGAAGCGCTCCCCCAGCACCCAGGGACCGGTCAGGTAGTGGCGCTCTATCTGGTCGAAACCCTCGCGCATGTTCTGGGGCATCTTGGCCAGCATGGCCGCGATGGCCTGCGCCTCATCGGCCCAGCGGCTGCCACGCCGGCCGTGGGCGTGGGCGACGTGCACGGTGGAGGCGAGGAAGCTGTGCACCTCCTGCATGCGGGCCAGCAGGAAGGGGTCCTCCAGGGGCGCCAGTTTGGCCTCCGGGAAGCGCTGGGCCACGTAGAGCAGCAGGGCTGGGGTCTCGGTCAGCACGCCCTGCTCGGTGACCAGGGCCGGTACCCGGCCCTTGGGATTGATGGCCAGATATTCAGGAGTACGCTGCTCGCCGGCGGCCAGATCGAGGCGCTTGACCCTGTGTGGGGCGCCGGCTTCCACCAGGGCGATGCGGACCGCCATGGCACAGGTGCCGGGGGCGAGATAGAGGGTCAGTTCGGACATGGCCGTTCTCCTTGTGTGAGCGATGGGGGAAGGAACCCGCCGATGAGTGCACCAGAGTCTGACGGGTCCAGGCATCATCCTACGCCCGTTGACGGCGGGGGCCAAGCCACGGAGTGCGCTGCCAGGGCTGGCCGTATTTTTGCGGCTGGTATCAACGGCTTTCTGAACGGAAGATAACAGGAAAAACGGCTACGCATGCCTGGTCAAACCGCTATAATGTGCCACCTTGGATCAGTCGCTAGTGAATGTTGGATAGTCAATTGAGTAATAGAATGCGGATCGGTGGAACCCTCGAACAGTCCCTCAGCCAGGGATACCGTCTGGACCTGCAAGGGGTGCTGAAAGAGGCGTGGCAGCAGACCCGGCGGACCGGTTTCGGCTTGGCGCTGGCCATCGCCGGTGTCATGGCAATCTGGATCCTGCTGAGCAATACCCTGCTGGCCCCCCATGTCGCCCAGGAAGGGGGGGACATGGACATGGCCCTGATCCTGAGCTTGCTCATCACAGTGATCATGTCCCCCATGACCTCTTCCCTCGACATGCTGGGGTTGCAGCAGTCGGTGGGAGTGCGGGCCCGGCCGAGCCAGGTGTTCGACTTCTTTCGCCACTTCCTGCGCCTGGGGAGCCTGAGCCTGCTCGGCAGCCTGATCACCAGCCTGTTCGGCCCCCTGTTCGAACTGCTGGGACTGCCGGTGATGCTGGCCTTCATTCCCTCTGCCCTGGTGGGCATGGGTCTGGTGTTCACCGTCCCCCTGGTGCTGGAGCGCGGCCTGTCACCGGCCCAGGCCATTCTGGTCTCCCTCAGGCTGTTTGCCCGCGGCTGGCCCAGCATAGTGTTGCTGCACGGGGTCATGCTGGCGCTCTTCTTCCTGGCGCTGATCCCCATGGGGCTGGGGCTTGTCTGGGTGGCGCCCCTCTATTTCAACTGCAAGGGGATCCTCTACCGGGATCTGTGCGGCGTCGCCGTGGAGGTGACCGAGGTGGCGGACAACGCCGGTGGGCAGGGGCCGGACCATTTCAATGCCTGACGGGCAGGCCGTGGCGATGGCCGATGTCGGCCCAGAAGAAGGCAAGATGCAAGAGGATGGCATATGACGAATCGACACGGGGTGGCGGCGGCCCTGCTGCTGGTGCCCATGCTGGGGCAGGCGGCGCCGTCCCTGGAGCTGGCCTACGGCACCTTCTACAGCCAGATGAAAACCTTCGCCAAGGGGGAGTTCGGCCACGCCAGGCTGGGGTTTTATCTGACCGATCCGCAAAATGGCCGGCGCTGCGGGCTCGCCTCGGCCAGGGTCTCGACCCCGGACAGGGATGTGCCTGCCGAGGTCACGGTGGACAGCGAGCTGCGCCTGCCCTACGACGATGATCTCAATCTGGACAAGGCGACCGTGGTGGTCGAGCTCGCCGAGCCACACGCCGCCTGCGACATGTCGGTGCAGGTGATGGCTGACGCCCCCGCCACCCCCGAGGTGCCGCTGGCGGAGATCGCCCTGCGCCAGCAGCAGATGCAGCAGTTGCTCGACAAGATGGCTGGCATGGTCGGCAAGTATTTCCTGCCGCAGATGGAAGGGGTGCGCTTCTCCCTGGTGGCGCCTTCGGGGACGGCCTACCTAGTCGAGGGCGCCCGCCAGGAGGCGGTGCCCTGGCAGCAGGGGCAACTGCTGCTGAGCAATGCCCAGCTGGCGGCCTTTGCCAACGGCAGGCTGCAACTGCAGGGAGAGATACTGCGGCTGACCCCCTGGTTGCACAAGGGCTGAAGAAGCCGGGTGCCAGACAGGCAAAGAAAAGGAGCGCATCGCGCTCCTTTTTCGTGCTCGCTGGCAGGGTGCTCAGCGCACCTCGATCACGTCCAGCATGTCCATCTCGTCGATGTCCAGCAGCGGCGCCTTGGGCAGCTCGGGCGGGTCGAATGCCTTGTCGCCCCCGTCGATGATGCCGGAGTCCCGGTTGATGCTCTTGAAGTCAAACAGCTTGTGATCGAGCAGGTGGCTCGGGATCACGTCCTGGATGGCGGTGAACATGGTTTCGAGACGGCCGGGGAAGCGGCGATCCCACTCCTGCATCATCTGTTTGATGGCCTGGCGCTGCAGGTTCTCCTGGGAGCCGCAGAGGTTGCAGGGGATGATGGGGAAGGCCTTGACCTCGGCATAGCGCACCAGATCTTTTTCCTTGCAGTAGGCGAGCGGGCGGATCACCACGTTCTTGCCATCGTCGCTCACTAGCTTGGGCGGCATGGATTTCAGCTTGCCGCCGTAGAACATGTTGAGGAACAGGGTCTCGAGGATGTCGTCCCTGTGATGGCCGAGGGCAATCTTGGTGCAACCCAGCTCCTGGGCGGTACGGTAGAGGATGCCGCGGCGCAGGCGGGAGCAGAGCGCGCAGGTGGTCTTGCCCTCCGGCACCTTCTCCTTGACGATGGCGTAGGTATCCTCTTCGACGATCTTGAAGTCGATGCCGAGGGTGCTCAGGTATTCCGGCAGCACGTGCTCGGGGAAGCCGGGTTGCTTCTGATCCAGGTTGACGGCCACGAGATCGAAATGGATGGGGGCGCTGGCCTTCAGGCTCATCAGGATGTCGAGCATGGCAAAGCTGTCCTTGCCGCCGGACAGGCAGACCATGATCTTGTCACCCTCTTCAACCATGTTGAAGTCGGCGATGGCCTGGCCCACGTTGCGCCGCAGGCGTTTCTGCAGCTTGTTGAAACTGTATTTCTCTTTGGCGTTAAGCTCTTCTAGCATGGCCTCAAACCCGGGACAAAAATAAGCGGCTTATTATAGCCATGTCCCGGGGGAGGGCAAGAAACGCTTATGCGGTATGCCGCCTGTCATCCACCGGGCAGCTGTAATCGTCGGGTTTGAGGATGAGAATGTCGCAGTTGAGCCTGTCCACCACGTGCTCCGCCGTGTTGCCGAGCAGGGCGGCGGAGAGCCCGGTGCGACCGACGCAGCCCATGATCATCAGGGTGGCCTTGAGCTCGTCCGCCATGTCTGGCAGCACCTCTTCCGGCAGACCCTCCGCCACCTTGGTCCACATGTGGTTGATGCCGAACTGATCGGCATGCTCCCTCAGCAGGTCTTCGTGATGCTTGCGGATGGCGTCGTTGTAGGCGTTGGGATCGAACTCGGGCAGTTCTATGGCCACGTTGACCGGGGTGCCCGGGTAGGTGTTGACCAGATAGAGGTTGGCGCCGAGCAGCTCGGCGATGGCGATCCCCTCGCGGGTGATGCGATCATTGAGGACCTTCTGCTCCTTGTCATCGCTCGAGCAGTTGATGGCGGCGATGAGGCTGCCGCCCCGTTGCCAGTGACCCTCCTTCACCAGCAGGACAGGGCAGGGACACTTGCGAAGCAGGTGCCAGTCGGTCGGGGTGAAGATGAAGGTTTGCAGGAAGGAGTGCTTGTGGGTCGCCTTGACCACCAGATCGTGGCGCTGCTCCAGCACCTCCTGAATGACGCACTCGAAGGGACGATTGTGCCACAGCACCTTCACCTCGCACTCCACCCCCCTGTCTCGGTAAGGCTGGAGGATCTCGTCGAGCCACTCCCGACGTTGGGCGATGACGCCATGGCGCATCTCTTCCCGCTCGTCCGCCGACAGCATGGCAGTCATTTCATACGAGAAGTCGTAGATCGTCAGGAGCAGGGTCAGCTGGGCGCCCTGCTCCAGCTCGGCGACCTTGACCGCGCGTTCGAGGGCGATCTGGCGCTCCTCTTCCGGGTTGATCACCACCAGAATGTTTCGGTACTTGACCATGTTCTCCTCCTTGGCAAAAAGGCCAATGATGGCAACTCTTTAGCCATTACAGCTTAGTCCAAGGGGGGAGGCGGGAAGGTGTGCCGGATCAAATTTCAGGGCGAACAGATCCGGCTGAGAATGGGGTGGGCGGGGGAAATCAGCCGCAGGGGGGACGGGTAGCGCCGGCCATGACGCCGAGGGCCACGTGATCCAGCACGGTAATGTACTTGCCCTTGACGCTGATGAGCCCTGACTTCTGGAAGCGGCCGAGCAGACGGCTGATGGTCTCGACGGTGAGGCCGAGGTAGTTGCCGATGTCGCCCCGGGTCATGGAGAGGCGGAACTCCTTGGCGGAGAAGCCGCGCTCGGAGAAGCGTACCGACAGGTTGTGCAGGAAGGCGGCGAGGCGCTCCTCGGCGTTCTTCTTGGAGAGCAGCAGGATCATCTCCTGATCCCCCATGATCTCGTTGCTCATCAGGCGCATGATCTGCTGGCGCAGCTTGGGCATCTTGCCGGAGAGATCGTCGAGCACGTCGAACGGGATTTCGCACACCATGGCGGTTTCCAGTGCCTGTGCGAAGGAGGGGTGTGCCTGCTTGTGGATGGCGTCGAAACCGACCAGATCGCCGGCGAGGTGGAAGGCGGTGATCTGCTCGTCACCCTGCTCGGTGATGGTGTATGACTTGATGGTCCCGGAACGGATGGCGTAGAGCGACTTCAGCTCGTCGCCGGCCTTGAACAACTCTTCACCCTTCTGGATCGGCTTCTTGCGCTCGATGATGCTGTCCAGCTGATCGAGCTCGTTGTCGTTCAGGGTGAAGGGGATGCAGAGCTGGCTGATGCTGCAATCCTGGCAATGAATTGCACAGCCACCGCTCTGAATACGTCTGCCAGGTTTCTTGTCCGGGATCATAGGCTCAAATGAATAATTGATTTATATCAAACAAGTTTACCACCATCTCATCCGTTTTGGATAGGGTTTCAAAAGGATGCCAGCCCGATCCAGAGGGTATGAAGTCCGTATGCCATGAGCAGCAAGGCGCCGCCCAGGCGCAGGCTGCGCAGGGTCAGCCAGTAACGCAGCCGATCAGCAAGCCCCCCCAGGGCAAACAGGGTTGGCAGGGTGCCGAGGCCGAAAAAGAGCATAATGAGTGCCCCGCCACCGGCCGAGCCTGCCGCCGCGCTCCAGGTCAGCATGGAGTAGACCAGGCCGCAGGGCAGCCAGCCCCATACCATGCCAAAGGGAAGGGCCTGCCAGGCCGATGTGAAGGGGATAAACTTGCCCGCCAGCGGCTTGATATGGGGCCATAGTCTGGCGCCCATGCGCTCCAGCAGCAGCACACCCTGCCACCAGCCGGCCAGATAGAGGCCGAGCGCTATCATCAGCAGGGCCGCAATGAGACGCAGCCCTGCCAGGGCGTGCCTGCCCGCACCCAGCTCGCTGGTGGTGGCCAGCAGCCCCCCCACCAGGGCGCCGGCGATCACGTAACTCAGGATCCGGCCGAGGTTGTAGTTGAGCAGATAGCCGAGCCGGCCCCAGAAGTGCTGCTTCCGGGCGGGAATGGCCATGGAGAGCGCGGCCGAGACGCCGCCGCACATGCCGATGCAGTGACCGGATCCCGCCAGCCCCACCAGCAGGGCCCCCATCAGATCAAGGCTGGTGGTCATGATGCTTGCCGTCCTCCTCTGGCGTCTTCTCCCGGGGGGCCGGCTGCTCCTCGTCAAACAGGATGTTGGAGCCCTGCCTGTCGAGATCCTCGAACTGCTCGGAGCGGATGGCCCAGAAGAAGACCACGCCCGCGATGATGACGAACAGGATGGCGATGGGGATGAGGACGAAGATGATGTTCATGATCTCTACCTTGGTGAAGGAGTCGCTTTGACGACTCGGCTCATGTTAACCCCGTTCGGGCCCAGAGCCAGCCGCCATTGGCGAGAAATGTGGCCCGCCACGCAGGCTGGCCGTTCAATCCATGGCCGGGATCAGCGATTGAGCCGCATGGAGTTGGTGACCACGATGAGGGAGCTTAAGGACATGCCTGCCGCCGCGAGATAGGGGGGCAGCCAGCCGCTCGCCGCCAGCGGCAGTACCAGCAGGTTGTAACCGATGGACCAGGCGAAGTTCTCCTTGATGATCTTGCGGGTGCGCAGCGCCAGGGTGCGGGCGGCCAGCAGGCGGGAGAGATCGTCCGCCAGCAGGATGGCGTCGGCGCTGTTCTTCGCCAGATCCGTGCCTCCCGCCATGGCGAAGGAGGCGTGGGCACCGGCCAGCACCGGGGCATCGTTGATGCCGTCCCCCACCATGATGCTGATATCCCCGGCCGCCTCCCGGGCCTTGAGGTACGCCAGCTTGCCATCCGGGGTGACCCCCTTGACCAGCTCGTCGACTCCCAGCTCCCGGGCCAGCCTGTCGCTCTGGGCCGAGCCGTCACCGGTGAGTATGGTGGTCTGGAGACCGGCGGCCTGGAAGGCCTGGATCAGCGCCCTGGCATCCGGACGCAAGGTATCCGCGAGCACAAAGCGGGCCAAGGGCCCGTGCTCGTCGGCCAGGTAGATGGCCAACCCTTGTGCGGCATCCTCGTCATCAGCCAGCCCGAGCCAGCGGGCGCTGCCGAGGCGATAAGGCTTGCCCGCTATCTTGCCCTCTATGCCGTGACCGATGACGGGAGTGACGTCGCTTGCAGCCGGCAGCACCCCGTACACCACGGGCTGGCTGCGAAACGCGCGGGCGATGGGGTGTTCGGAGTAGGCCTCCAGGGCCTGGGCTATGGCCAGACACTGTGCCTCGTCGAGCTCGGCCAGCGTCCGAGTCTGCACCAGGCTGATGTTGCCCGTGGTCAGGGTGCCCGTCTTGTCCATCACCACCCGGTTGGCCTTGGTCAAGATGTCCAGCACATGACCGCGGCGCAGCAAGATGCCGCTGCGGGTGAGATGGGCGGTGGCCGAGGTGAGCGCGGTCGGGGTGGCCAGCGACAGGGCGCAGGGGCAGGTCGCCACCAGCACCGCCAGAGTGACCCAGAAGGCGCGCTCGGGGGCGTGGAAGTGCCAGAAGGTCCAGACCAAGGCGGCAATCACCAGCAGCACCAGGATAAAGTGGCGGGATAGCACGTCCGCCAGCTGGGCGATGGCGGGTTTGTCGTCCAGCGCGTGATCCTGCAGGCGCATGATCTGGGCGAGGCGTGACTCCTCGATGGGGTGGCTGACCCGTATCTCCAGCGGCGCGTCCGTGTTGATGGTGCCGGCGTAGACGGGATCTCCCGCCTGCTTGAGCAGCGGCAACTGCTCGCCGGTCAGCATGGCCTCGTTGAGGCTGGCCTGACCCTGGAGAATGAGGCCGTCTGCAGGCAGGGTGGCACCGGCCAGCACCCGGACCCTGTCTCCGATCCGCAGCGTCTTGGCCGCCACCTCGCGCTCGCCATCGTCGTCGATCCGGGTGGCCATGACGGGGACCAGGCGCGCCAGGTTGGAGCTGGACTCCGACGCCTTGCGCCTGGCTCTCAGCTCGAGCAGGCGCCCCAGCAGCAGGAAGAAGACGAACATGGTGATGGAGTCGTAATAGACCTCGCCGGTGTTGGAGACGGTGGCCCAGAGGGAGGCGACGAAGGCTCCGATGAGGGCCAGCGACACCGAGACGTCCATGGAGAGGTGGCCCTGCTTCAGGCTGCGCCAGGCCCCCAGGTAGAAGGGCTGGGCCGAGTAGATCATGATGGGGGTGGAGAGCAGCAGGCTTATCCACTTGAAGTAGATCATGAACTCCTCCTCCACGCTGATGAAGAGGTCCATGTAGAGCGCCACGGCGCACATCATCACCTGCATGGAGCCGAGGCCAGCCAGCGCCATGCGGAACATGTAGCTGCGCACCTCGCGGGCGTAGAGCGCCTCCTGGCTGTGGGTCTGGAAGGGGTAGGCGCGGTAACCTATCTTGGCGAAGCCCTTGAGGATGTCGCTCAAGCTAAGCCTCTCCGGATCCCACTTGATGCGGGCGCGGTGGGTGGTGGTGTTGACGTTGACATAGTGCAGGCCAGAGAGCTTGCTCAAGTGGCGCTCGATAAGCCAGGCGCAGGCGGCGCAGGTCAGCCCCTCCACGGTGAGCTGGATCTCCCGCATTCGCTGGCTCCCCGTGCCCGTCTCGGTGACGAAGTCCTGTTGCACCTCGGCAAGATCATAATGGGTGAGGGCGGCCAGCTCGCTCGGCACCAGCTCCCCCTTGCTGCCCGGTGCGGTGCGGTGTTCGTAGTAACTGGCGAGGCCGCACTCGAGAATGGTCTGCGCCACGGCCTGGCAACCGGGGCAGCACATGGGCTGGACTATGCCTTTGATCTCTAGGGTAAAGTGACTGTCAGTGGGAACCGGTTCACCACAGTGAAAACAGCCGGTCATGGGCATGATCCCTCTTTGCAGCAGCCCTCGTGGGCAAGATAAGGGAGGAGGCGCGCATGCCGGGAGACGGCTGCTGCTCCTCCATGGTTCAACGTCCCTTGGGATCGAGTTCGACGGGGGCCCGGGTCGGCAGTTGTGTCGTCTCCTGCAGGCGCCATTCATGATTGAAGGCGTCGACCCGGACATGCCATTTGCCGGTGACGGGTTTCTCCAGCAGCAGGCGATAGACGCCGTTGCCGTCGGCCGTCAGCAGGTGTTCGCTGTCCAGGCCCGCCAGGGTCGGATGAAACAGGGAGAGGCGCAGCGCCTGGCCGGGGGGAATGTCTCCCGACAGGGGTTTCAGGGTCAGCTCCTTGTCGCTGACCGAGAGGGCGATGCGGATGCCGAGGGCCTCGGCGCGATCGAACTTGCTGAGATCCTGGTTGATCTCCTTGCCCTGCTTGTAATAGTCCTCCGCCACCAGGTTGACACCGTCCTGGCTGGCGATGATGGCGGTGGCGATGCTGCCGATGACGGCGGCGCAGGGGAGGGCGATGATGAACCAGGGCCAGAATTGGCGATACCAGGGTTGGGACATGGTGTTACCGAAACCTATGATTAACAAAATGGAGGCTTTTCAGCCAACACAAGATAACAAAAAGCCTCGAAGAGTCGAGGCTTTTTGCTGAGTAATCACGTGCTTATCACATGTTACTGCTTATGTTACTGCGCCTGGTGGGACAAACTATAGACATAGGATGCCAGCAGGTGGACCTTGTCTTCACCAAGTATATCCTTCCAGGCTGGCATCACGCCGTGACGCCCGTGGGTGATGGTCTGCTCGACCACCTGACGGGAGCCGCCGTAAAGCCAGGTGTTGTTGGTAAGATCCGGCGCCCCGAAGGCGATGCCGCCCTTGGCATCCGGGCCGTGGCAGGCGGCGCACATGGCGAAGCGCGCCTCACCCTTCTTGGCTTCCACCAGATCCACCTTGCGGCCGGAGAGACTCAGCACGTAGGAGGCCACCTCCTTCACCCCGTCCTGACCCAGGATCTCGCCCCAGGCGGCCATGACCCCCTGACGACCGCCCATGATGGTGGTCTTGATCTGGTCGGGCTGGCCACCCCACTGCCATTCGCTGTCGGTCAGGTTCGGGAAGCCGCGACCACCGCGGGCATCGGAGCCGTGGCACTGGGAGCAGTTCTGCAGGAACAGGCGCTGACCCACCTTCAGGGCTTCAGGATCCTTGGCGATCTCGGTGATCTCCTTGTAGTTCTTGCCATCCGCCTGATAGGTCAGCTCGCGGAACTTGGCGCCATAGACCTCGTCGGCCTTGGCAAGCTCACGGTCGTACTCCACCGCGCGCCCTTCGGCCTTGGCAGACTCGGCTGCAGCCTTGGACTCGGCCAGCGAGCGAACGTCCTGGTTGGAGCTCTGCCAGCCCAGCAGACCCTTGAAGTTGCCAAGGCCCGGGAAGGCGAGCAGGTAGATGAGCCCGGTGACGATGAAGAAGAGGAACATATAGGACCACCACTTCGGCAACGGGTTGTTGATCTCCTCGATGCCGTCGAAGGCGTGGCCCATGGGCTTGCCCTCTTCGGTTCCCATCTTGTCTCTCATGCACCAGGCCAGCAGCAGGAAGCAGCCGAGAATGGTGCCAAGACTGATGACGGTCACAAAAATGCTAAACAGAGTGCTCATTATTGCTTCGCTCCTGCGTTCTTGTTATCAGCACTGGGTTGCTCGTCGTCGGCAAAGACCAGGTTGGCGGCCTCGTCGAAGGAGGCCTTGCGGCGCTTGCTGTAGGCCCAGACGATGATGCCGATCATGATGGCCATCAACAGCAGGGTGTACAGGCCGCGGAAGGTGCCGTAATCCATATTTCGACTCCTTATTTCAGGGCATGACCCAGTGATTGCAGATAGGCCACCAGGGCATCCAGCTCCGTCTTGCCCTTGACCGCGTCGCCCGCGCCCTGGATATCGGCATCCGTGTAGGGCACGCCGAAGTGATCCCGGAACAGGGCCAGCTTCTTGCCGGTCAGCTCGCCGCTCAGCACGTTGGTCTCGAGCCAGGGGAAGGCAGGCATGTTGGACTCGGGCACCACGTCGCGCGGGTTGATGAGGTGGGCACGGTGCCAGTCATCGGAGTAGCGGCCGCCGACCCGGGCCAGATCCGGACCGGTACGCTTGGAGCCCCACAGGAAGGGGTGCTCCCACACGCTCTCGCCGGCGACCGAGTAGTGGCCGTAGCGCTCGGTTTCGGCGCGGAACGGGCGGATCATCTGGCTGTGGCAGACGTTGCACCCTTCGCGGATGAAGATGTCGCGCCCTTCCATCTGCAGGGCGGTGTAGGGCTTGAGGCCCTCCACCGGCTCAGTGGTCTGCTTCTGGAAGAACAGCGGGGTGATCTCGACCAGGCCCCCCAGGCTGATGGCAAAGATGATGCCGACCACCAGCATGGGAACGCTCTTTTCAAAAATTTCGTGACGGTTGTTGTTGCTCATGCGTAAGACCCCTTCAAATCAGGCTGGCTGTGCGACGGGTTCCAGGGAACCCTTGGGCGCAGTGACGGTGCGATAGGCGTTGTAGGCCATCAGCAGCATGCCGGTGACGAAGAAGCAGCCACCCAGGAAGCGCACGAAGTAGAAGGGATAAGAGGCCTGCAACGCCTCCACGAAGCTGTAAGTCAGGGTGCCGTCGTCGTTGACCGCACGCCACATCAGACCCTGCATCACCCCGGAAATCCACATGGCGACGATGTAGAGCACTGTGCCCACGGTCGCCAGCCAGAAGTGGACGTTGATGAGCTTGATGCTGTACATGCGGCCCTGGCCGAACAGGTTCGGGATCAGGTGGTACACGGCGCCGATGGACACCATGGCAACCCAGCCCAGGGCACCGGAGTGAACGTGACCGATTGTCCAGTCGGTGTAGTGGGAGAGGGCGTTGACCGTCTTGATCGCCATCATGGGGCCTTCGAAGGTGGACATGCCGTAGAAGGACAGGGACACGATCAGGAAGCGCAGTATGGGGTCATAGCGCAGCTTGTGCCAGGCACCCGACAGGGTCATGATGCCGTTGATCATGCCGCCCCAGGAGGGGACGAACAGGATGAGGGACATCACCATGCCCAGCGACTGGGCCCAGTCGGGCAGGGCGGTGTAGTGCAGGTGGTGCGGACCGGCCCAGATATAGAGGGAGATCAGCGCCCAGAAGTGCACGATGGAGAGGCGGTAGGAGTAGACAGGGCGGCCCGCCTGCTTGGGCACGAAGTAGTACATCATCCCAAGGAAGCCTGCGGTCAGCAGGAAGCCCACCGCGTTGTGGCCATACCACCACTGCACCATGGCATCCATGGCGCCGGAGTACATGGAGTAGGACTTCATGCCGGACAGCGGCACTTCCATGTTGTTGACGATGTGCAGCACGGCCACCGTGATGATGAAGGCACCGAAGAACCAGTTCGCCACATAGATGTGGGAGGTGGTGCGCTTGGCCAGTGTGCCAAAGAAGACGATGGCGTAGCTGACCCAGACCACGGCGATGGCGATGTCGATAGGCCACTCCAGTTCGGCGTACTCCTTGGAGGTGGTGTACCCGAGCGGGAGGGAGATGGCGGCCGAGAGGATAATCGCCTGCCAGCCCCAGAATACGAAGGAGGCGAGCGGGCCACCGAACAGTCGGGTCTGGCAGGTGCGCTGCACCACGTAGAAGGAGGTGGCCATCAGCGCGCTCACGCCAAACGCGAAGATGACCGCGTTGGTGTGCAGGGGACGCAGGCGACTGTAGGTCAGCCAGGGGGTATCGAAGTTGAGGGCAGGCCAGATCAACTGGGCTGCAATCAGTACACCCACCGACATACCGACAATTCCCCAGACGATCGTCATGACGGTGAACTGGCGCACAACGGTGTAGTTGTACTCAGGGTGGTTTGTTGTATGGCTCATCGTTGTATTCCGCTTCCGATGCTGTTGTTTGTCGTGCCCGGTGTGCTGGGCCATTTTCACCCCTGTTTTGCAAAATCCTCTCGTTAACATCTGTTAATAAAAGGAAAAGCAAAAGGTGGTTAAATGAAAATTCATTGGGAATGATACTGAAGTGACCAGTAAAATAACAGTACAAACAGTGATATATTTGGCTCCAGCGGGTCTGGTGTCCGCCAGTTTTTACCTTGCGCCAGATCACGAAAATCGCATTTTCAAAGTACCTTACAGGGCTGTTTTTTCATGAAAGAGAGACTCACTTCACGCAAAATCGGGCACTTGACCTTGGTGCTGGCCATTTTGCTCTCCCTGATGGCTTATCGGACCTGGTTTTCGGGCCCCCAAAGCGCGAAATCGGAGGAAACAAATGATCAGATTTGTGATCTGTCCCACAGCCCCTGCCCCCTGCTTGTCGGCGATGCCCCCCTGACGGTCAGCGTCGACGGCCTGCCGATCCGTCCTGAACATGACTTTGTCTTGCGCCTTCAGGGAGGTAATCCGGCCATCACACCGGTCACATCCTGGCTGGAGGGAAAGGAGATGTTCATGGGACGGATCCCGGTGCAATTTGAGGCCGGCAACGGGGGCTGGCAGGGAACGACCCAGGTGGGGAGCTGCACCACGGAGACCATGGACTGGTTGCTCAATATCGAGTGGAGCAATGGCCAGCGCCAGCAGCTGGCGCTCTCCGTCGCCCGCTGACCGGAGAGAACCTCAGGTGCCCCGGGAGGGAGGAGAAGTGAAAATTGATTTGAATTTTTCAGGCAGGACGGTACCTTGCATTCACTATCAAGGAGTGAAGCTCATTTAATCATGACTGAAAAACAAGCATTTTATCGCACCCTCAACCAGCAGGCCCAGGCATTGCTGGAGGGGGAGCCCGATCTGATCGCCACCCTGGCGAACCTCTCCGCCCTGCTCAACCAGGAGCTGACCGACATCAACTGGGTCGGCTTCTACCTGCTGCAGGGGGATACCCTGGTGCTGGGGCCCTTCCAGGGCAAGCCCGCCTGCGTGCGCATTCCGGTCGGGCGTGGCGTCTGTGGCACCGCGGTCGCCGAGGGCAGGACCCAACTGGTGGACGACGTGCACCAGTTTGCGGGTCACATCGCCTGTGACGGTGCCAGCAACTCGGAGATCGTGATCCCCCTTCGCCGCGCAGGCGAGATCATCGGGGTGCTGGATATCGATAGCCCAATCTTTAACCGTTTCGACGAGCAGGACCGCATCGGCCTCGAAGAAACGGTGCAAATTTTGGAAAGCATGCTCTAAGTCATTGCTAGATGGTTCGCAAAAGGTCCCAAGCTCTCTATAATGGGGCCTTTGTTGTGTTCGGGGCTGCCCCGTGCGTCTATATGAAAGCCAAGGTTATACATGGAAAACACTGAAAAGCTGAAGAACAGTAAAGAGATCGTCGCCTACCTGGTCGAGAAATTCCCGGCCTGCTTCATCGCCGAAGGAGAGGCCAAGCCGCTCAAGATTGGCATCTTCCAGGATCTGGCTGCGCGTCTTGCCGACGACGAGAGAGTCTCCAAGACCATGCTGCGCTCTGCTCTGCGTCAATACACCTCCAGCTGGCGTTACCTGCATGGCCTCAAGGCTGGCCAGGCCCGTGTCGATCTGGACGGCAACCCGGGTGAACTGCTGACCGAAGAGCACATCGAACACGCCAAGCAGGCCCTCAAGGAGAGCAAGGAGCGTGTCTTTGCCAGCCGCCGCACCAACACCAAAGAGAAGGAAGACAAGCCCAAGCAGCCTCGTCGTCCCGCTCCGCGCAAGGCTGAGGCCGCTGCCAAATCCGGCAAGCCGAAAGTGGCGCCCAAGGCGGCTCCCGTTGCCGACGAAGCCCCTCTGGTCAAGGTGGATGCCGCGACCCTGAAAGTGGAACAGGGTGTGCGCGTCGTGCTCGGCAAGTCTCCCGTGCCTGCCACCATCAAGGAAGTGACCAAGGATGACGTACAGGTTCAATTGCAGACCGGCATGATGTTGCGGGTCAAGTTCGAGCATCTGGTTCTCTAAGGAGACGAATGTTGAAGCATGGCGTGATTCGTTTTTCCCTCGTTGCCTGTAGCCTGGCGCTTGCCGGGCTCGCACAGGCCATCGAGCCGGTGCTCAAGGAAAGTGATTTGCCTGTGTTGGCTCAGGAGAGCCAACATGCTACGGCCAGCAAGCGAATTGCCAATCTGTTTACCCGCTCCCACTACAAACAGTTCAAGCTGGACGATGCCTTTTCCTCCGTGGTCTTCGACAAGTACCTGGAGAATCTGGACTACAGCCGCAACCTGTTTCTGGCCTCTGACATCAGCCGTTTTGAAAAGTACCGTACCGGCTTTGACACCGACCTCGAGAGAGGGCGGCTGGCGCCGGCCTACGAGATGTTCAACCTGAGTCAGCAGCGGCGTTACGAGCGGTTCGAATACGCCCTCAAACTGCTCGACACTCCCTTCGATTTTACCCAGCAGGACGACTACGTCTTCGATCGGGAAGGGGCTCCCTGGCCCAAGGATGAAGCCGAGCTCGACGAGCTGTGGCGCCAGCGGGTCAAGTTCGATGCCCTGAGCCTCAAGCTCAGCGGCAAGGAGTGGCCCGAGATCAAGGAGCTGCTTGGCAAGCGTTACAACAACGCCATCAAGCGGATGTCCCAGACCGAGAGCGAGGACGTGTTCCAGCTCTTCATGAACTCCTTCGCCCGTGCCATCGAGCCGCATACCAGCTACCTGTCGCCGCGCAGCGCCGATCGCTTCAACACCGAGATGAACCTCTCGCTGGAAGGGATCGGGGCCGTGCTGCAGGCGGAAGATGACTTTACCGTCATCCGCTCCCTGGTGCCCGGCGGCCCGGCGGCCAAGTCCAACCACCTGAAGCCCGATGACAAGATCACCGGCGTGGGACAGGACGACGGCAAGATCGTCGATGTGATCGGCTGGCGTCTGGACGACGTGGTCGAGCTCATCAAGGGCCCGAAAGGCAGCAAGGTGAAGCTGGAGATCCAGCGCGGCAAGGGCGCCAGTGCCAAGACCGAGCTGGTGGAGCTGACCCGCGACAAGGTGCGCCTGGAAGACAGGGCCGCCAAGTCTAAGGTGATCACCGCCGAAGGCAAGAAGATAGGGGTGCTCGAGATCCCGAGCTTCTACGTCAACCTGCACGACGACGTGATCAAGGAGCTCTCCAGCCTCAACAAGCAGAAGATCGACGGTCTCATCGTGGATCTGCGCGGCAATGGCGGCGGTGCCCTGACGGAAGCCTCGGCCCTGAGCGGTCTCTTCTTCACGAGCGGTCCCGTGGTACAGATCCGTGATCACATGGGTCGCATCACCGTCAACGGCGACGACGACGGCAACGTCTATTACGGCGGCCCCATGTCGGTGATGATCGACCGCTACAGCGCCTCGGCCTCCGAGATCTTCGCCGCCGCCATGCAGGACTACGGCCGCGCCCTGATCCTCGGCGAGAACTCGTTCGGCAAGGGCACTGTGCAGCAGCATCGCAGCCTGGCCAAGGTCTACGACTTCTACGAGCAGCCGCTCGGTCACGTGCAGTACACCATCGCCAAGTTCTACCGCATCGACGGCGGCAGTACCCAGAACAAGGGGGTGGCACCGGACATCGCCTTCCCCACGGCGGTGGCACCGGACGAGACGGGGGAGAGCCGCGAGTTCAACGCCCTGCCCTGGGACAAGATCGCCTCGGCCAGCTACGAGCGGTTGGGTGACTTCTCCCGCCTGCTGCCCAGGTTGAAAACGGCCCACGAGGCGCGGATCGCCAAGGATCCCGAGTTCGCCTACGTGCTGCAGGACATCAAGGAGTATCAGGTGGACAAGGACAAGAAGTCGGTCTCCCTGAATGAAGCCGTGCGGCTGGACGAGCAGGCCACGCAGGACGAGAAGGCGCTGGTGCGAGCCAACGAGCGACTGGCCCGTCTTGGCAAGCCGGCGGTGAAGAGCCTGGATGAGCTGCCCACCGACTTCGAGGCGCCCGACGAGTATCAGGTCGAAGCGGCGAACATCACCGCGGATCTGGCGACCCTCAGCAAACAGGGCTGATCCTCGGCAGCGGTATCCGCAGTCTACAAGGGCGACGTTGGTCGCCCTTTCTTTTGCCTGAATGCAAACTATTTGACCCTGCCGATCCGTTGTGACAGCCTCTGACACGTCGATAACAAAGCGTGGAAGCACACAATAATGACCGATCACTCCCAGGCCATGACGGCCAAATACCGCCAGGACTACCGGGCGCCCCTCTACTGGTGCGACAGCATCGATCTCGATTTCCAGTTGCAGGAGCCCCTGACCCGGGTCACCGCCATCTCCCGACTGCGTCGCAGCGGCGATCACAACGAGCCCCTGGTGCTGGACGGCGAGGGACTCACCCTCGTCAGCGTTAGCGTGGACGGCGTGCCCTATCAGCAATACGAGCAGGGAGAGCGCAGCCTGACCCTGTTCAACCTGCCGGCCGAGTGCGTGCTGACCTTGGTCACCGACATCGATCCCGCCGCCAACACGGCGCTGGAGGGGCTCTACAAGTCCGGCGACGCCTACTGCACCCAGTGCGAGGCGGAGGGCTTTCGTCGCATCACCTATTACATGGACAGGCCGGACATCCTGGCCCGTTACAGCACCCGCATCAGCGCCGACAAGGCCAAGTACCCCTATCTTCTCTCCAACGGCAACAAGGTGGCGAGCGGCGATCTGGAGGGTGGCCGCCACTTCGTGCAGTGGCAGGATCCCTTCCCCAAGCCCAGCTACCTGTTTGCCCTGGTTGCCGGTGACTTCGACGTGGAGCGCAACCAATACGTCACCCGGAGTGGTCGCAAGGTTGCTCTCGAGATCTTCGTGGACAAGGGCAACCTGGACCGCGCCGGTTTCGCCATGGAGAGCCTCATCAAGTCCATGCGCTGGGACGAGCAGCGCTTCGGCCTCGAGTATGACCTCGACATCTACATGATCGTGGCGGTGGACTTCTTCAACATGGGCGCCATGGAGAACAAGGGGCTCAACATCTTCAACTCCAAGTTCGTGCTGGCCAACCCGGCCACCGCCACCGACGCCGACTACCACGGCATCGAGCGGGTCATCGCCCACGAATACTTCCACAACTGGACCGGCAACCGTGTCACCTGTCGCGACTGGTTCCAGCTCAGCCTGAAAGAGGGGCTGACGGTGTTCCGGGATCAGGAGTTCTCCTCCGATCTGGGTTCGCGCGGCGTCAACCGCATCAACAACGTGCGCACCGTGCGCGGCCCGCAGTTTGCCGAAGACGCGGGCCCCATGGCGCACCCCATCCGCCCGGATGTGGTGATCGAGATGAACAACTTCTACACCCTGACCGTCTACGAGAAGGGCTCGGAAGTGATCCGCATGATGCACACCCTGCTGGGCGAGGCCGCCTTCCAGGCAGGGATGAAGCTCTATTTCGAGCGCCACGATGGCTCGGCCGCCACCTGTGACGACTTCGTGCAGGCGATGGAAGACGCCTCCGGGGTGGATCTCGGCCGCTTCCGCCGCTGGTACAGCCAGTCCGGCACCCCTGAGCTGACCGTGACCGACGAGTACGATGCCGCCAGCGGCGTCTACCGCCTCCATGTGCGTCAGCACACCCCGCCGACCCAGGATCAGCCGCAAAAGCTGCCGCTGCACATTCCCCTCGATATTGAGCTGTACGACGAGCAGGGGACCGTGATCCCGCTGCAGTATCAGGGCAAGGCCATCGGCCAGGTGCTGAACGTGCTGGAAGCACAGCAGACTTTCGAATTCGATCGGGTGCCGGTCAGGCCGGTGCCCTCTCTGCTGCGGGACTTCTCCGCCCCGGTCAAGCTGCACTATGACTACAGTGACGAGGCGCTCGCCTTCCTGATGCGCCATGCCCGCAACGAGTTTGCCCGCTGGGACGCGGCCCAGATGCTGGTCAACAAGGCGGTGATCGCCGGGGTGGCCCGGGTGCAGCAGGGGCAGGAGGTGCAACTCTCCGGGGCGCTGCTCGGTGCCTTCGTCGCCATCTTCGACGACGCCGCGCTGGACCCGGCCCTCAAGGCGGAGATCCTGGCGCTGCCGGGGGAGGCGACCCTGGCCGAGCTGTTCGAGGTGGCGGACATCGACGCCATCCATCGGGTGCGCAATGCCATCCATGACCAACTGGCCGAGGCCTTCGGTGCCCGGCTGGCCAGCACCTATGAGGGGCAGCGCCTGACGGGCTATCGGGTGACCCATGCCGACACCGCCAAGCGTGCCCTCAAGGCCGTGGTGCTCGGCTATCTGGCGGCCCTGGCTCCAGAGCAGGCCGATGCCCTGGTGCGGGAGCAGTACCAGGGGGCCGACAATATGACCGACACCCTGGCGGCCTTGCAGGTGGCCAACGCTCATCTGCTGCCGTGTCGCGCCGCACTGATGGCCGACTTCGAGGGCAAGTGGGCCCACGACGGCCTGGTGCTGGACAACTGGCTGCGTCTGGTGGGCAGCAAGCCCGCCGCCGATGTGCTCGGCGACGTGAAGCAGGCGATGGCGCACCCCACCTTCAGCATCCGCAACCCGAACCGGCTGCGGGCGCTCATCGGCAGTTTCGCCACGAACCAGGTACAGTTCCACGCCGTGGACGGCAGCGGTTACCGCTTCCTGACCGACCTCTTGAGCGAGCTCAACGAGGTGAACCCCCAGGTGGCGTCCCGTCTGATCACCCCGCTCATCCAGTTCAAGCGGCTCGACGAGGGTCGCAAGGCGCTCATTCGCACCGAGCTGACCCGTCTGGCCAGGCTGGACGGGCTGGCGCGGGATCTGTTCGAGAAGGTGAGCAAGGCGCTGGCACAGTAAGCCCATCGGCAGCGGGCAGGGGAGCCAGGCTCTCCTGCCCGTTTTTCATGACTATTCCCGGGAGGAGGGAACATGCGGCAATACACCTTTCGGCTGGCCCTCGGGCGCGACGAGATCATGCTGATGTACCAGGGGCACGTCAGGCGGCTGGTGGTGCGCACCGAGCAGGGGCTGACCCTGGAGCTGGGGTTGGAGAAGCTGCGCGGCTTCGTGTCGGACTGCGGTGTATACGGCTACTTTCGGCTGAAAACCCAGGACGATCATCGCTTCATTTCTCTGGAACGCATAAATTAACAAAAGTTGAACATTATTCCGGGTAAATATCTGCTTTAAGTCACTATCTATCCGGTAAATTCCTCAGCATCCAGTGTGATTTTCTAAAATTTGCCAACTTGGCAAAATTTATCACAACCTAAGCCGTGATCTGTCCCTTGTTTTTAACATCTCGTTATCACCTTTGCTCGCCTTCCTCGATCCAAGCCATTACACTTCGCTGCAACTCTGTACCGGTGGGCATCCTGGGTGGATGTCGCCGTGTCTGTGATGTCGTCCGATAAGGAAACTAGCAATGGCATTGAAAGACGCCCCTACCTCAGTTCTGCTCGAAAACGTTCTCAGCCTGGTCCATCAGAAATTGCCCAAAAACAGCGCTTCCCTGGTCGAATGCTTCGTCGCCAAGTTCTACGGCAACATGGCGAGCACCGATCTGCACGATCGCAATGACAGCGATCTCTATGGCGCCGCCCTCAGCCTGTGGAATGCGCTCAACCTGCGCACCGGCACCGATCCCTACATCCGGGTCTACAACCCCGAGCTGACTCGCCACGGATGGCAGTCTCCCCATACCATCGTCGAGATCATCCTGCAGGATTCCCCCTTCCTGGTTGACTCCATCCGCATGGCCCTCAAGCGTCGCGGCATCACGGCGCACATGATGCTGCACCAGCCGCTGCACCTGATCCGCAGCGAGGGGGGCAAGATTGGCGCCATCCTGGATCTGGGCAACACGGCGTCCCAGACCTCGGTGGAGACCGCCTTCCTCATCGAGATCGATCACCTGACCGAGGAGGAGGAGATGGAGGCCCTGACCGCCGAGCTCAACTCGGTGGCACGGGAAGTGGCCCTGGCGGTGGGGGACTGGCAGCCCATGCTGGCGCGCCTGAACGAGATCATCGAGGAGCTGCCCAAGCGCAAGCACCCGGTCAGCCAGGCCGAGGTGGACTCCTGCGTCGCCTTCCTCAAATGGGTCGCCGCCCACAACTTCACCCTGATGGGATATCGTCGTTACGACGTCAAGGCGGTGGAGGGGGATCACGAGATCCTGCCCCGGCCCGAGTCCAGCCTGGGCCTGATGAAGAACTCCATCAAGGACGAGGGGCAGCGCCTGGGCATCATGCCGGCCAGCGCCCGCCACGCGGCCCTGAGCTCCTCCTTGCTGATCCTCACCAAGTCCAACAGCAAGTCCAGGGTGCACCGTCCGGCCTACGTGGACTACATCGGCATCAAGCGTTTCGATGAGCACGGCAAGGTGGTGGGGGAGGATCGCTTCATCGGTCTGTATGCCTCCTCCATCTACAACACCAGTGCCACCCAGATCCCCCTCATCAGTCACCGCCTCGAGCGCATCATGGCCGCCTCCGGCTTTGAAACGGGCTCCCACGCCTACAAGGCGCTGCTGAACGTGCTGGAAACCTACCCGCGCGACGAGCTGATCCAGGCCCGGGAAGAGGAGCTGCTGGCCA
Source organism: Aeromonas sp. R7-4 (assembly GCF_040908055.1). Taxonomy (NCBI): domain Bacteria; kingdom Pseudomonadati; phylum Pseudomonadota; class Gammaproteobacteria; order Aeromonadales; family Aeromonadaceae; genus Aeromonas; species Aeromonas sp. R7-4. The sequence continues at coordinate 52,255 of NZ_JBFODA010000054.1, read as the reverse complement.
CCGGTCTCGGGGTGCTGGAGATGCAGGAGCGCGACATGCTGCGCCTGTTCGTGCGCCGGGATGTCTACGGCCGTTTCTTCTCCTGCATGGTCTACGTCACCAAGGAGCGCTACAACACGGCGCTGCGCATCAAGACCCAGCAGATACTGCAGAAATATTTCGGCAGCAGCGAGGAGGTGGAGTTCAACGTCTACTTCACCGAGGGCGTGCTGGCACGGACCCACTACATAGTGCGGGTCAACAACAACAACGTGGATGTGGATGTGAACGAAGTACAGAACAACCTGATCGAAGCCGCCCGCAGCTGGGATGACCGCCTGGACTCCGTGCTGCTCTCCCACTATGGCGAGGCCCGTGGCAACGAGCTGCGCCGTCGCTTCAGCACCGCCTTCCCTCGCGCCTACAAGGAAGACGTGCTGCCGGGCTCCGCCGTCGCCGACATCATGGCCCTCGACGGCCTGAGCGAGGCCGAGCCGCTGGGCATGCTGTTCTATCGCGCCCAGGAGGAGGAGAACGATCGCCGGGTACGCCTCAAGCTGTTCCACCGCGCCGAACCCATCCACCTCTCCGACGTCCTGCCCATGCTGGAAAACATGGGGCTGCGCGTCATCGGCGAGACGCCGTACCAGGTGCGCACCCCCACCGGCGAGGTGTTCTGGATCCTGGACTTCTCCATGCTGCTGCGCGGCGATCAACCGTTCGATCTGGAGCAGAGTCAGCAGCGCTTCCAGCAGGCCTTCGCCGCCATCTGGAACAAGCAACTGGAAGATGACGGCTTCAACCGTCTGGTGCTGGGGGCCGGTCTCAGCGGCCGCCAGGTCTCGGTGCTGCGTGCCTATGCCAAATACATGCGCCAGACCGGTGTCTCCTTCAGCCAGTCCTACATCGAGGAGACCCTGACCCGTTATCCGGATATCGCCGAGCTGCTGTTCACCCTGTTCGAGCAGCGCCTGGACCCTGCCGGCAAGCAAGACGCCAAGGTACAGGCCAAGCTGCACGAGCAGCTCGCCGCCAAGCTCGATCAGGTGGCGAACCTGGACGACGATCGCATCATCCGCCGTTATGTGGAGATGATCGACGCCACCCTGCGCACCAACTACTACCAGCTGGACAAGGAGGGCAAGATCAAGCCCTACATCTCCTTCAAGCTGGCGCCTTCCAGCATCACCGACATGCCGCTGCCGCTGCCGAAGTTCGAGATCTTCGTCTACTCCCCGCGGGTGGAAGGGGTGCACCTGCGCTGGGGCAAGGTGGCCCGTGGCGGCCTGCGCTGGTCCGATCGCAAGGAGGACTTCCGTACCGAGGTGCTGGGTCTGGTGAAGGCGCAGCAGGTGAAGAACACCGTCATCGTGCCGGTGGGCGCCAAGGGCGGCTTCTACTGCAAGCAGATGCCGGCGGGCGCACCCCGTGCCGTCATCCAGGAGGAGGGCAAGGCCTGCTACCGCCTGTTCATCCGCGGCCTGCTGGACGTCACCGACAACATCATCAAGGGTGAGGTGATCCCGCCGAAATCCGTGGTTCGCCACGACGAGGATGACTACTACCTGGTGGTGGCCGCCGACAAGGGTACCGCCACCTTCTCCGACATCGCCAACGAAATCAGCCTGGAATACGGCCACTGGCTCGGCGATGCATTCGCCTCCGGCGGCTCGGTCGGCTACGACCACAAGAAGATGGGCATCACCGCCCGCGGTGCCTGGGAGTCGGTCAAGCGTCACTTCCGCGAGATCGGCGTCAACTGCCAGACCACGGACTTCACCTGCGTCGGCATCGGCGACATGGCGGGGGACGTGTTCGGCAACGGCATGCTGCTCTCCGAGCACACCCGGCTGGTGGGCGCCTTCAACCACATGCACATCTTCGTCGACCCGACCCCGGATGCGGCCAGAAGCTTCGTCGAGCGCCAGCGCCTGTTCGAACTGCCGGGCTCGAGCTGGGATGACTACAACCGTGAGCTGATATCGCAAGGGGGCGGCATCTTCCTGCGTTCCGCCAAGTCCATCAAGCTGAGCCCCGAGATGCAGACCCTGCTCGGCACCGACAAGGCCAGCATGGCGCCGAACGAGTTGATCAAGGCCCTGCTCTGCCTCAACGTGGACCTGCTGTGGAACGGCGGCATCGGCACCTATGTGAAGAGCGCTCGCGAGAGCGACGCCGACGTCGGGGATCGCAGCAACGACGTGCTGCGGGTCAACGGCCGCGATCTGCGTGCCCGCATCGTGGGCGAGGGGGGCAACCTCGGCTTCACCCAGCTGGGCCGGGTGGAGTACGCCAGCCAGGGCGGTCGCATCAACACCGACTTCACCGACAACGTGGGCGGGGTGGACTGCTCCGACAACGAGGTGAACATCAAGATCCTGCTCAACCAGCTGGTGGCAGCCGGCGATCTGACCCTCAAGCAGCGCAACCAGATGCTCTACGAGATGACGGATGCGGTGGCGCAGGTGGTCATCACCAACGCCTACCGCCAGTCCCAGTCCATCTCGGTCACCGCCTTCCGCGGCGCCGAGCAACTCAAGGAGCAGCAGCGCTTCATCCAGGGGCTGGAGCGCGAAGGCAAGCTGGACCGTGCCCTGGAGTTCCTGCCCTCCGACGAGGAGCTCTCCGAGCGGATGGCGGCGGGGCAGGGGCTGACCCGTCCCGAGCTCGCCGTGCTGGTGGCCTACGGCAAGATGGTACTGAAAGAGCAGCTCAACTGCCCGGAAGTGACCGAGGAGCCCTTCCTCGCCAACATGCTGGTCACCAGCTTCCCGGCCCAGCTGCAGCAGCAGTTCGGGGCCCAGCTTGCCCAGCACCCGCTGCGGGGCGAGATCATTGCCACTCGCGTTGCCAACATGCTGGTCAACGACATGGGGCTCAACTTCGCCAGCCGGATGAAGGACGAGACCGGCGCCTCGGTGGCGGAAGTGGCCTGCTGCTTCGCCATGGCCCGGGAGGTGTTTGGCCTCGGTACCCTGTGGCGCGACATCGAAGCCTGCGACAACCTGGTGGACGCCAACACCCAGCTCGAGCTGATGTTCTACAGCCGTCGCATCGTGCGCCGGGCCACCCGCTGGTTCCTGCGTGCCCGCAACCGCAGCTGGAGCATCGGCGAAAACATCGCCTTCTTCCGTCCGGCCTTCGAGACCCTGGGGGAGCACCTCTACGAGGTGATGGACGAGAGCGAAGTGGCCGAGCACAGACAGGCGGTCGCCGCCCTGATGGCCAAGCAGGTGCCGGAGGCCATCGCCCGTCAGGTGGCGCACATGAGCAGTCTCTTCTCCTGCCTGGATCTGGCGCAGATCGCTGCGGAGCACAAGACCGACATCCTGCGCGCCGCCAACGTCTACTACCGTCTCGGTGCCAAGCTGGATCTGCACTGGTTCCTCGAGCAGATCAACCATCAGCCGGTGGGCAACCACTGGCAGGCGATGGCGCGGGCCTCCTTCCGCGAGGATCTGGACTGGCAGCAGCGCAGCCTCACTTCCGTGGTACTGGAAGGGTGCAAAGAGCAGGGGGAATGCGCTACCATACTGGCCGACTGGATTTCGGAGCATGAGCAGCTCTTGTCCCGTTGGACCCACATGTTGGCCGACTTCAAGACCACCAGCACCCACGAGTTCGCCAAGTTCTCCGTGGCCTTGCGAGAGTTGAACCTGCTCCAGTTGAATTGCCGAACTTCGATATAACGTTTATTGGCATCATCAAAGCCCCGGCCAGTCGCCGGGGCTTTTTTTAAGGAGCAAGCATGCTGTACCCCCTCGCCAGGCATTTCCTGTTCAAGCTCAATCCGGAACAGGCCCACGATCTCTCCATCAAATATTTGCCCCGCCTTCTCGGTACACCGCTCGATTGTTTCTTCCGCCATTCACTGCCCCAACGCCCCGTCACCTGCATGGGGCTTAATTTTGCCAATCCGGTCGGTCTGGCGGCCGGGCTGGACAAGGATGGCGAGTGCATCGATGCCTTTGGGGCCATGGGATTTGGCTTTATTGAAGTCGGTACCGTGACCCCCAGACCCCAGAGCGGCAATGACAAGCCGCGCCTGTTCCGGGTTATTCCGGCAGAGGGGATCATCAACCGGATGGGATTCAACAACAAGGGGGTCGATCACCTGGTCGCCCGGGTACGGGAAGCCAAATATCAGGGCGTCATCGGCATCAATATCGGCAAGAACAAGGATACACCCATCGAGCAGGGCAAGGACGATTACCTGATCTGCATGGACAAGGTGTATGACCATGCCGGTTATATTGCGGTCAATATCTCCTCGCCAAACACCCCGGGTCTGCGTCAATTGCAATACGGCGATGCATTGGATGAATTGCTGGCCGCACTGAAACAGCGCCAACAGGAGCTGGCGGAAAAATATAAAAAGTATGTGCCGCTGGCCGTTAAAATTGCCCCCGACTTGAGCCAGGATGAAATTAACCAGGTGGCGGCCTCCCTGATCAAAAACGGCATCGATGGGGTCATCGCCACCAATACCACCCTCGAGCGCGACATGATTTACGACATGCCCCACGCCGGCGAGGCGGGGGGCCTCAGCGGCCGTCCGCTCCAGCATAAGAGCACCGAAGTGATCCGTCAGCTGGCCAAGGCCCTCGATGGTGCACTGCCCATCATAGGGGTAGGGGGCATCGACAGCGCCATGGCGGCCCGGGAGAAACTGGCGGCGGGTGCCACCCTGGTCCAGATTTACAGCGGCTTTATTTATAAGGGGCCGAGCCTGGTGAAAGAGATCGTCACCAATATATAAAAAATAACCGGCGGCCCTTATTTAACGTTGCTCAAATTCTCGACATGGAATAAAGTCGAGGGACGGCTTAGATAAGGGCTCCACCATGTGCATCCAACCCAATGACAATTGGCAGTGGCATTATGACGCTCAGGATGATCGTCTGATGCTGGATTTATCCGATCGCATGATATTTGCCACCGAATATAAAGGTCGGCAACTTGTCCCCAGCTCCTTCACAACCCAGCCTTTTTGCGTGGACGATGCCGCCCTCTATTACCAGTTGATGGACAAAGCCGCCGAACTTGATTGGAGTGTGCCCCATCAGGTGCAGCTGGTACTCAATGCCATCGCCGTCAGCCGCTTTTATAAACCCTTGATGCCACAAAGCTGGTTCTTTCATGAACAGCAGACTCACTTTATTCCGGATATGGGCGCCCTGGTGTGGATGGAGACTCCCCATGGCCGGGGGGAATTCATGGTCATCGAAGCCGGCGAGCAGGCCAGCGTCTGTCTGAATCTGACCGAGGAACTGGTGCTGACCACCAGCAAGACGCTGCCACGGTTTGCCGTGATCAAGGTGATGAATAACCGGATGCAATCCAGAGTCCGGGTGCAGGCACAATATCGCCACGTCAGCTGACCTCGAATATTGCGAGCGTAGCAGGTTGAAATATGAGCAGGCCTGCAGCCATCCTGTCCCGTTATTTGCCGCCGTACTGCCAATCTGTGTGATTTTTGCCCCCGGCGGGCAGACCTTCGATATCGTTCCCTTGAAATAAGGAGGCATCGCCCGTTCATTCCGGAGATCCTGCTGCCTGCGAGGGGGGGAGGGCGACCTCATGCCGTACCCGGCGCCGTTAATATTCGTGTGATGCCCAAGGTTCGGGTGCCGAGCGCGGGCCGATAAGGTATAATGCGGCACTATTTTTATGGCATCCCCGTGAGCGTGATGAAAGAATTTTTTGCAACCTGCCCCAAGGGGCTGGAAAACCTGCTGGCCGTCGAGCTGACCAATCTGGGCGCGGAGCAGGTCCGTGAGACCGTGGCCGGCGTCCACTTCAAGGGCGAACTGGCCATCGGCTACAAGGCCTGCCTGTGGAGCCGCTTCGCCTCCCGCATCGTGCTGGTGCTCTCCGAATTCCAGATGAACGACGATCTGGATCTCTATCTGGGAGCCCACACCATCCCCTGGGAAGAGCACTTCTCCGGCACCGCCACCATAGCGGTGGACTTTACCGGGACCAATGCTTCCATCCGCAATACCCAGTACGGGGCGCTCAAGATCAAGGATGCCATCGTCGATCGCTTCACCAAGCGCGGCCACGTGCGCCCGGACGTGGACAAGAAGTCCCCGGACATCCGTATCATGGCGCATCTGGGCAAGGGCAAGGCCAATATCACGCTGGACCTGTCCGGTCCCGCCTTGCACCAGCGTTTCTATCGCCAGGGCACCGGTGAGGCGCCGCTCAAGGAGAACCTGGCCGCGGCCATGATCGCCCGCAGCGGCTGGGCCGGCGAGCCCATGATGGATCCCATGTGCGGCTCCGGTACCCTGCTCATCGAAGCAGCCTTCATCGCCGCCGACATGGCGCCGGCCCTGCGCCGCGAGCGCTTCGGCTTCGATCGCTGGCTGCAGCACGATGGCGAACTGTGGCAGAGCCTGATGATGGAGGCCCAGGTGCGGGCCAAACGCGGCATGCAGCGCTGCGAGGTGAAGCTGTTCGGCTGTGATGCGGACTCCCGCGTGCTGGCGAAGGCCCGTGACAATGCGAAAGCCGCCGGCGTGGCCCACCTCATCACCTTCAAGCAGGCCGACGTCACCGCCTTGGAGAACCCGCTGCCCATGCCGGCCGAAGGGGAGGCGCGCCAAGTGGGCATGCTCATCTCCAACCCGCCCTATGGCGAGCGTCTTGGCGAGTTCCCGGCGCTGCTGGAAGTGCACCAGGCGCTCGGCGATGCCCTGCGCCGCAGCTTCCAGGGCTGGCGAGTCACCATCCTCTCCGCCTCGCCCGAGCTGCTGAGCTGCCTGCGCCTGCGCGCCGACAAGCAGTACCGCCTGTTCAACGGGGCGCTCGAGTGCCAGCTGCGCAACTACCAGATCGCGCTGGACTCCGTCGCCTCCCAGAAAGAGGTGGCCCAGGACTTCGCGAACCGCCTGCGAAAGAACCTCAAGGCCCTGGAGAAGTGGGCCAGCAAGGAAAACCTCGACTGCTATCGCCTCTATGACGCGGACTTGCCGGAATACAACGCCGCCATCGACCGCTACCGGGATTATCTGGTGGTGCAGGAGTATGCCGCGCCCAAGGACATTCCCGCCCAGAAGACCCGTCAGCGTCTGCTCGACATGGTGCAGGCCGCCATCAAGGTGACCGGCATGGACGGCGAGAAGGTGATCCTGAAGGTGCGCGAGCGTCAGGAGGGCAAGCAGCAGTACCAGAAGCTCTCCGAAGAGCAGCACCGGATGGAGGTGCAGGAGTACGGGGCGCGGCTTTGGGTCAACCTCTACGACTATCTGGACACCGGCCTATTCCTCGATCACCGTCAGACCCGCCGCATGCTGGGCCAGATGGCCAGGGGCAAGCGCTTCCTGAACCTGTTCGCCTACACCGGCAGCGCCACGGTGCACGCGGGGCTGGGCGGCGCCCGCGAGACCACCACGGTGGACATGTCGCGCACCTACCTGAACTGGGCGCAGGACAACATGCGCCTGAACTCGCTGGTGGGCCGTGAGCACAAGTTCGTCCAGGCGGACTGCCTGAAGTGGCTCTCCGAGGCGGATGAGCAGTACGACCTCATCTTCATCGATCCGCCCACCTTCTCCAACTCCAAGCGGATGGACGAGAGCTTCGACGTACAGCGGGATCACCTGCTGCTGATGCAGCACCTCAAACGCCTGCTGGCAGCCGATGGCACCCTGGTCTTCTCCAACAACAAACGCCACTTCAAGATGGATCTGGCCGGACTCGAGGCCATCGGTCTCAAGGCCCAAAACATCACCGGCAAGACCCGGCCCAAGGATTTCGAGCGTAACCAGCATATCCACAACTGCTGGATCATCACCCACGCCGAGGCGCAGGGCTGATGCTGACCCTGTTTCACACCGACGGCTGCCACCTGTGCGAGCAGGCCTGGGCGCTGGTGGTGCAGGCCGGGCTGGCGGGGCAGACCCGCCGCTGCGACATCCTGGACGATGACGCCTGGCTCGCGGCCTACCGGGTGCGGATCCCGGTGCTCTGCGATGAGGCCGGCCGCGAACTGGGCTGGCCCTTCACCCTGACGGAGCTCCAGGCGTGGCAGGCCCAGGGGTGATACCGATTTGACGATGAAACGGGGGCAGATCCAGTCTGCCGCCCGTTTTTTCATAAGCAACAAGGAACAAACATGGCTCTTTTGACATTGCACGGCGCCTCCCTGTCGTTCAGTGACTTCCCGCTGCTGGATCAGGCCGAGCTCACCATAGAGCGGGGCGAGCGCCTCTGCCTGGTGGGGCGCAACGGGGCGGGCAAGTCCACCCTGATGAAGGTCATCGCCGGCGAACTGCCGCTGGACGACGGTCGCCTGGTGTTGCAGCAGGACTTGAAAGTGACCCGTCTCGAGCAGGATCCCCCCGCCTCGAGCGAGCTCACCGTGTTCGATTACGCCGCCGAAGGGCTAGCCGGGGTGGGGGAGCTGCTCAAGCAGTATCACCATGTCTCCATGGCGCTGGCGAGCGACCCCTCCGATGCCAACATTCGCACCATGAGCCAGTTGCAGGAGCAGCTTGACTATCAGAACGGCTGGCAGTTCGAGACCCGCATCAACCAGGTGCTGACCCTGCTCGATCTCGACCCCGACGTGACCCTCGACAGCCTCTCCGGCGGCTGGCTGCGCAAGGTGGCCCTGGCCCGCGCCCTGGCCTGCGATCCGGATCTGCTGCTGCTGGACGAGCCGACCAACCACCTGGACATCGACGCAATCAACTGGCTGGAAGAGTTTCTCAAGGACTTTCGCGGCGCCATCGTCTTCATCTCCCACGACCGGGAGTTCATCCACAAGCTGGCGACCCGGATCATCGATCTCGATCGCGGCGTGATCACCTCCTGGCCCGGCAACTATGACGACTACCTGCAGGGCAAGGAGGAGTGGCTGCGGGTCGAGGAGCTGAAAAACGCCGAGTTCGACCGCAAGCTGGCCCAGGAGGAGGTGTGGGTGCGCCAGGGGATCAAGGCCCGCCGCACCCGCAACGAGGGGCGGGTGCGCGCCCTCAAGGCGATGCGCATGGAGCGAACCCAGCGCCGCGAGCTGCAGGGCAAGGCCAAGCTGCAGCTGGACGAGGCGGGCCGCTCCGGCAAGCTGGTGTTCGAGACCGAGGGACTGGGTCTGGACTTTGGCGATCGCACCCTGTTCCAGGGGCTGGATTTGCAGGTGCTGCGCGGGGACAAGATAGCCCTGGTCGGCCCCAATGGCTGCGGCAAGTCGACCCTGATCAAGCTGCTGCTGGGCCAGCTCGAGGCGAGCCGCGGGTCGGTGCGCCAGGGAACCAACCTGGAGGTGGCCTATTTCGATCAGTACCGCGAGCAGCTCGATCCCGAGAAGACGGTGGTGGACAACGTGGGGGAGGGCAAGCAGGAGGTGATGGTGCGCGGGCGTTCCCGCCACATCCTCGGCTACCTGCAGGACTTCCTGTTCGAGCCCAAGCGGGCGCGTACCCCGGTGAAGGCCTTGTCAGGGGGCGAGAAAAACCGTCTACTGTTGGCCAAGCTCTTCCTCAAACCCAGTAACTTGTTGATTCTCGATGAACCAACCAACGACCTGGATGTCGAAACGCTGGAATTGCTGGAGGAGCTGCTCACCGATTACCCGGGTACCCTGCTGCTGGTCAGCCACGATCGCCGTTTCATCGACAATACGGTGACCGGTTGCTGGCTGTTTGAAGGGGATGGGCGGATCAGCGATTATGTCGGGGGCTATGCCGACATGATGGCCACCCGCGCCCAGCAGGCTTCCCTGCTGGCGGCCAAGGCGGCGTCGGTCAAGGTGGCAGAGCCTGTCGCGCAGGCGGCAGAGCCGGCGAAAAAAACGCGCAAACTCTCTTACAAGTTGCAATTGGAGCTGGATAATCTGCCTGCCCGGCTGGAGCAGCTGGAAGCCGAGCTCGATGCCCTGCAGGCCGAGATCAACCACCCCGGTTTCTTCTCCCTGCCCGCGGAGCAGACCCAGCCCAGACTGGATGCATTGAATGCGGCAGAAGCCGCATTGGAACACGCCTTCTCCCGCTGGGAGGAGTTGGAAGCGTTGAAACATCAAGACTAAGGAAGTAGATGAAAAAGCAATTATCCATGCTGGCCATCCTGGTCGGCGCCAGCCTCAACGCGCAGGCGGCACAAAGCTCCTTTTTCACCATCGTCGATGACGAAGTCAAAGGCTATGCTAGCGCGATCAGCGCAGATGGCAGCAGCCTCGTCGGGATCAACACCAAGAACAACATGGCCGAGTACTTCTCGACCGTGCGCTCTGCCGACTTCCTGGTCGATCGTTTCCGTTTCGAGCAGGGCTGCTTCCTGTCTAGCTCCGTCTGCGACTCCTTCTGGGATGACAATGCCGGTTTTGCCTACCAGTGGCGCCGTGACTTCCTCGACAAGGTCGATCAGCGCAACAACCTGGGTTACGTGCAACAGAGCGAGACCGACGGCCTGGTGACCGCGCTGGGGGAGGTGCCGGCGGATCGAGTGGGTTACAAGATGGATGGCAAGCTGCGCACCGCTTTTGCCATCGTCAATGACGGCAATCCGGTCGCACTGAAGGATGCGGCCAGCACCCATGGTGTGAGCGTACCGGCGGCCATCAAGAAGCTGGACAACGGCCAGTATCTGGTGACCGGCACCGCCGCTACCGACAAGTATCGCCACAAGGTGGGCGGCGATTTCTACAAGTGGTGCTTCGAGGGCAACGACGATGAGTACGGTGACTTCCGGTACTGCCCAGGTGCCGATACCCAGGCCAGCTTCTGGCTGCTCAATGGCTCCGGCGGCCTCAGCAAGCTGATGCAGGCACCCGACTATGCCCATCGACGGGATGAGGTGCTGCAGACGGCCTCCGCGCTCGGCGCGGCCGAATACAACGGCACCCTCTATGGCGTGGGTTACAGCTCCACCGGCGAGGTGGGGTCGGGGGACCTGGATGGCCGCAACCTGGCCAGCTACTGGGCTCTGGATCTGAACGCCGGCACAGTGGGCGCCACCAAGGTCATTCCGCTGCCGGATGGCGAGCCGGGCAAGGACGACGGCGTGCTGCAACATAGCTGGGCAGTGGCGGTCAACGACAACGGCTACGTGATAGGCAACCAGCGCTACCGCATCAACAAGGGTCAGAACCGCCCGGTGGAGATGTTCCTGTTCAATCTGGGCAAGCCCGGCACGGCGGCCACTCTTCCCCTGCAGGACAAGCCGCTCTCCGGCTCCGGCTCCGAGGCGGCGGCCATCAATGACCACAACATGGTGGTCGGCTGGCGCGACTCCCGTCATCAGACCCAGCCGGTGGTCAACGGCACCAACCGCATGCAGGAGGCCTTCCTGCTCAACGCGGCTGCCCCGAGCAACAGCTGGTATCTGAACGACCTGATCTGCGGCCTGAACGATGCGGGTGCCAAGCAGTGCGCCCAGAACGGTTACTACTACCACATCGCCTATGCCAGCGGCATCAGCAGCGATGGCACCATAGCCGCGACCGCCTACCGCTACGCCAGCGAGAGCGATCTGAACAACCGCACCAATGCGACCGTGGTGGCCGTCAAGCTGACGCCGGCGGTGGCGGACTACCAGGGCAACACGCCGGCCAGCTATGTGGTCAGCAATGCCCCGGTCAACAACCAGACCGGTCAGGATGGTGAAGGTGGCGGTGGCAGCCTGTTCTGGTTGACTCTGCTGGCCTTGCCCTTTGCCTGGCTGCGTCGTTACCAGCGATAAAAATGTGTCATGAAAAATTAATGCGCTTCAGTATCTTGTGTCACAACCCCTGAATAGCATGGAAATTTTTGTTTGACCCTGCCTCCCCCCTGGGGTAAAGATGAAGGCGACCGGTGAAAAACTGGTCGCTTTTTTTGTTCCACGAAGAGGGTCGTAGATGATGAAGAGACAGAAACGGGACCGTCTGGAGAGAGCTCGCGCTCGTGGTTATCAGGCTGGCGTAGTCGGCAAACAGAAAGAAGCGTGTCCGTATCAATGCCTGGATGCCAGAGGGCACTGGCTTGGTGGTTGGCGCGACGCCATGGAAGGGCGAGGCTCAGGCCTCTTCATGAAGTAACCGATACTTCATCACTCATTTCAAACAGGAAAGGGGCCTTGGCGGCCCCTTTACGTTATCCCTCTGGCACTGAACCAGAGCGGAAGATCAGAATGCGGTGGTGTCTTTGAACAGACCCACTTTCAGGTCGGTCGCGCTGTAGATGGGACGACCGTCCACTTCCACCACGCCGTCGGCAATGCCCATGACCAGCTTGCGATTGATGACGCGCTTGAAGGTGATCTTGTAGGTGACCTTCTTGGCGGTCGGCAGGATCTGACCGGTGAACTTGACTTCACCGACACCCAGCGCACGGCCTTTGCCAGGGCCGCCTTTCCAGCCCAGGAAGAAACCGACCAGTTGCCACATGGCATCCAGCCCCAGGCAGCCCGGCATGACGGGATCACCGGGGAAGTGGCAATCGAAGAACCAGAGGTCCGGGGTGATGTCGAGCTCGGCCAGGATTTCGCCCTTGCCATGCTCGCCGCCGTGGTCATTGATCTTGACGATGCGATCCATCATCAGCATGTTGGGGGCGGGCAGCTGGCTGTTACCCTCACCAAATAATTCGCCACGGCTGCAGGCAAGCAGCTCTTCACGGGTAAAGGACTCTTTGCCTTGTTCGCACAGGGAGAGGCGGGGATTAGTGGTGTCGTTGTCTAGGGTCACGCTGTTTATCCTTCATATGGGTCAAAGCCGGGCCAATTTAGCGTACAGTTGTTCGCCAAACAACTCCGATCACTTCATTCAATGGCCGAATAGCCGGTCGAGCAGGCGCCGCAGCAGGCCGCTCTTGGCGGTCGTGCCATTGAGCTCATCCAGCCGCTCCTGGATGCGGCCAAACAGGGTATCCGGCATGTCGGGTTCACCCGCGACGCAACCGGTCAGCAGTTCGATGGCCTCTTCCACGTGATCCACCGGATGGATATGGAACTGGCCAGCCTCGACGGCGGCGATCACCTCGTCGGAGAGATTGAGCTGCTGAGCGTTGGTGCCGGGCAGCAAGATACCTTGCTTGCCGGTGAGACCGTGGATCTTGCACACCCGGAAGAAGCCTTCGATCTTCTCGTTCACGCCGCCCACCGCCTGCACGTTGCCAAACTGATCGACCGCACCGGTGACGGCAAAGTGCTGATAGATGGGCTGGCGGGCGAGGGCGGAGAGCAGGGCACACAGACCAGTCAGGGAGGCGCTGTCGCCATCGATCTCGTGGTAGGACTGCTCGAACACCAGGTTGGCCGAGAGGGGGGAGGGGTTCTCGGCACCGAACTTGTTGGAGAGGTAGCCGTGGATGATCATCATCGCCTTGGCGTGGATGTGGCCGGCGAGTTCCGCCTTGCGCTCGATGTCCGCCACGTCCCCGTCCCCCAGGTGAACGGTGGCGGTCAGGCGCACCGGCTCGCCGAAGTCGTAGGGGTGACCCGCGACCTGGATGACGGAGAGGCCGTTGATCTGGCCGACCTCCTCACCGTCGGTCTGCAGCAGGATCTGGCCGTCGATGACCCCCTGATCCGATTGCTCCACCAGGTAGTTGAGACGGTAATCCTGCTCCTCCAGGGCGAGCATGATGTGCTCATCGGTCACGCTGCCTGCTTCCAGCTCGCGGGCCAGGCTGTCGGCCATGCGCATGATGGCGCCGAGCTGCACCTCTTCGATGGAGAGCCACTCCTGATGATCGCACAGGCGGCTGGCGTGGCGACAGAGGGCGAGAAGGGCGCTTGGGGTGAAATCCAGCAGCGCCCAGCGCTCGCGCAGCCAGGCCAGATATTGCAGAAATTCGGGCAAGTCCTCTTCGATATTGACCTCGGAAACCAGGTCGGCGCGCAGGAAGATGCGTTCCGCCATGTCTCGGTCCAGCATCTGGAATTCGGCCACCTCCAGTCGATCGCCCACCAGGATCAGCTTGAACCGGATCGGTGTCGCCTCCGGGGTGAAGAACGGCGTCAGCGTCTTGCCTTCCTGATAGGCATTCCAGTCCAGCTCGCCTTTTTGCATGGCGTTCTTGAGCTTGAACCAGAGGTGGGGTTGATCCAGCAACTCGTCGAGTTGCAGGATGAGGTAGCCGCCGTTGGCTTCACGCAGCAACCCCGGCTCCAGCAAATGCTGGTTGGCATAGACCGAGCCTTGTTCTGTCTGGTAGTTGATGGAGCCGAACAGGGTGTCCCAGTTCAAGTCGCGACCATAGATGACGGGGGCCTGCTGATCTTCATGATGAATGAGCAGGTTGATGAGCACGGGGTGCTGGAACTCGAGCCCCTGGGCCACATGAGCGGCGAGATCGGAGAGAAAGTCCACGATCTTGGGGTCGTTGTTCTGTTTGCGGATAATCCGGGTGACGAGGCGCTCTGCATCCAGGTGATGGCTCATCAGCTTGAGCAATTCACCGACCATTTCGCAGAATTCGAAACCGGAGCCCGGTTGCAGCCTGAGCCAGATGGGCTTGAACGGGTTGTTCAGGTTCTCGGTGTAACAGAGATCGAACAGATCGCCATCCTTGCCATTGGAGGTGGCGATCAGGGTCTGGCAGACATTCTCATAATCCGCACCGGGGAAGCCGTTGAGGATCATGACCGGGCAGTCACCGTCAAAACTGGCCAACCGCTTGATGCCCGAAATGGCTCTGGGCTGCAGGGCGGCAAAAGGGATGGGGTCGAGCTCGCTGAGCGCGGGAAACTGCTCAATCGTGAAAGCGGGTTTTAGTTGTTCTGATGTTAATTCAGCCACTTAAGACATCCGGTCGGGAATAGGATCAATTGTCAGCATTATACACAGTTCAATTGAGGGGAACAGGAAACAAGCATATGTTATTTAACATAATATACATTATACGCGGTTAATGGATTTCAGGGAAACCAACGGGCGATGGTTCGCCACCTCAGTATGACTTTTGTCGTGTCTTGATCTTGATGAACAGGTATTCGTGACTTGTCATCTGTTATCTCTCACCGCTCACGACCTCTACTCGATCAGCCTGTCCAGCGGTTTGCGACTGGCGCTCTCGTGGCGTTCACTGTTGCCGGTGTGCAGATATTTGGAGGTGGTGTCTATGCTGTCGTGTCCGGCGTCGGCTTGCACGTGGGACAGAGGCCGGCCATGCAGATTGATGTCGTGGGTGATGCCGGTGTGACGGATGGAGTGCGGTGTCAGGTTGCGCATCTCGGCGGCATCCTGGGCAAAGCCATCCTGCTTGGCCAGGCGGGCCGCTTGCTCGAAGACCGCCATCACCAAGTCGCGCAGTTGGCGGATCCCGAGATTGGCATTGAGCTCGCCTTGCTCCCGGCCATGGGCGGCCGCCTTGTGGCGCACGAACAGCGGCGTCTGTTCGCCCGGGGTTGGCAGCGGCGAGAGCCCAAGAAAGGTGCGATAGCGTGCCAGCGCCTCCAGCAAGGCCTGGGAGACGGCCACGGTGCGGCGTTTGCCGCCTTTGCTGCGGGGTATGTCATAGCCCCAGACCCCGGTCTTGCTGTCGCGGCGAAACTGGCTCATGACGGGACTGAAGCCGGGTCTGGCCGCCACCTCGGAGATCCGCAGATAACAGGCGTACATCAGGCAGATGAGAAACCGACTGCGCTCATGCTGAGCCGGACATTCGGTTGCCAGCCGTTCGGCGGCCTGCATCACATAGGACCACTGCAGTTCGGTGAAGGATTGGGCCTCTTCGCCCGTATCCTGGCTGTCCGGTCGCTTCACCCGTTGCAGCAGGAGTGCCGGATTGCGGTCCATGTACTCCTCCTGAATGAGAAACTGGAAGAAGGCGGACAGGATGGCGAGCTTGGTTTTCATCGCCTGTTCGCTCAGACGATACGGCAGTTCCCGGCCGAGCTCACGTTTGCCCAGAAACGGACGCCACTGGGGATTGGGCAGCCTCTCCCCCCACTCCTTGTCGAATACGAACTGGGCGACGTTGCGATAGGCAATAAGCTCGGACGGCGGTGCCTGACAATAGTCGAGATAGCGCATCATGATGCGCCTGGTGAGGTCTTTCGGGCTGATGGCCACCTCGCAGAAGCACCAGTGCAGGAAGGTGGTCAGCTCGCTGCGGTAGGTCTTGTAATTGTTTTCGCTATGGCGCTGCTCCAGCAGCCAGTCGACGGCCAGCTCGTAGACGAGGCCCGCATCGGGCACAGTGCCAAGGCTCAGGGTGGCCAGGTACTGGTTGACCTGAGGGTTGCCGGCCTCCAGATGATTGACGCCATCGAACAGCGGCATGGCGGGTGGCAGTGAGGGATCTGTCATGGTGGTACTTGTGGTGTCGTTTGAATGAGTATGGGTGGGCGCCACTGAACCCTGATGCCGATAAATGGGGTTATCGGCATCAGGGCCTGAGGGCCTGCCGGTTGTCTTGAGGTCGATGACCTGGAGATCCCGGTGTGGCCCCCATCATGACGAATACCAGGATTATTCAATGAATATGCAGCTTGGTTGGAAAATTCTCGGGGTAAATACCATTTAAAATGACTTGAATTGCTTTTTAAGTGCATATCCAGAGGGCCGCCGTTTTCTCGCAGCCCCCTGCCCGTTCGTTCGTGTCAGGCCACGCTCTTGAGGGCCTTGCCCTTCGGCGGCTCGGCATCCGCCTTCTCTTCCCTGGGGACACTTCCCTGCCCTTTGCCCCCGCGCAGCACGTTCTGCAGCTGATCCCGCTGCTCGGCCAGGTAAAAGGCCAGGCTCTCCTGCTGCTCTGGTGCCAGCGTGATGGGGGCACCTGCCAGCAGCGTCATCAGTTCGTCGGCGGTATCCAGCAGCTTGTCATAGGCATCGGCCTCTTTCTTGCTGGCAAAGGTCATCTTCTCCACTCCCCCACGGACCACAACATACTTGATTTCAACGGCCATAGCGGCGTCCTCCTCTGATAGTGCACATGAGTATATGTATGGATATACAGTATTGCAAATCAGGATACGGAGGACGCGCAACCCAGCCCAGTGACGCTGAGCGAGTTGCGTTGACACCCCCCCTCGCCTGTCGCCCGTTCTTCAGCCTTTTGCGCAGGCTGAAGGCCTTTCTTGCGACAAGTCGGTGGTACGGCAAGACAGCGAAGGTGTTTTAGGGTAAATTTTATCAATTCCTTCAACAGGTTGAATCGTATGTCGGATCCGCACTCCGTGATCGTCTGTCCGGCCTGTGACTTGCTGATCGAACGCAAGTTGCTGCCGCTGCGCCGTCACGCCCATTGTCCCCGCTGTCACCAGCACCTCTACGGGCGCTATGCCTTTCGCCCTTCCCAGTTGATGGCGCTCACCATCACGGGTTTCCTGTTGTTGCCCTCCGCCTTTTTTGAGCCCCTGATCTATCTGCGTCTGGCCGGGGTCAACTCCGATGCCAACCTGGTCAAGGGCATACTCATGCTGTTTGCAGAGAGCGAAGTCTGGGTGGCGAGTCTGGTGCTCTGGTGCGCCGTGCTGGCGCCGACGGGGCTGTTGCTCGGAATTTTTGCACTCGCCTCCGGGCTGGCCAAGCGCTGGCACCTGCTGGCGCCAACGCTGAAGTCGGTCGAGGTATTCCGGCACTGGGCCATGCTGGAGGTCTACATCGTCAGCCTGCTGGTCGCCCTGTTCAAACTGATCGACATCGCCGACGTGCGTCTGGGAGGCGGTTTGCTGAGCCTCGGCTGCCTGATGCTGCTCAACATGACGCTCTTGATCCTGTTCGATCCCGCCCCCTACTGGGAGCGGATACCGCTGCAACCAGCCTCTCTGGAGCCGGAACATGCACCCGACCAGCGCCCGTGAACTGGGGCTTTGCCGCTGCCATACCTGCGGCTTGCTGGTGCGTTACCAGAGCGCCATGAGCTGCCCGCGCTGCCACACCTCCTTGCAGATGCGCATCCCCCATTCGCTTGCCTGGTCGTGGGGCCTGCTGGCGCTGGCCACCTTCATGCTGCTGCCGGCCAACCTGCTGCCCATCACCCACTTCTACAACAAGGGATTATTGCAGTCCGATACCATTTTCAGCGGTATCATGGCGCTCTATCGCAGCAAGATGTCCGGCATCGCCACCATAGTGCTGACCGCGAGCATCATAGTCCCCATTGGCAAGATCCTGGGCCTTGGCTGGATCTGCTGGCAGTTGCAGCGCAGCAAGCCGGTGCGGCGCAAGCGCCAGCTCATCATGTACCGCATCATCGATTTCATCGGGCGCTGGTCCATGCTGGATCTGTTCGTCATCTCCCTGATGGTGGCCCTAGTGGATCGCGGCGTGCTGCTCAACGTGCGTGCAGGCCCTGGGGCGACGGCCTTCGCCGGCGTGGTGGTGCTCACCATGATGTCGGCCCGGATGCTCGATACCCGCATGTTGTGGGACAAGGCGGCCCGTTAATCTCTTTTGTCTCGGATGTGCCGTGCCATCACGGCCAATGTAAGGAGTCGGTATGATCGGGGCTGAACCCGTCATTAAGAAACATCGCTGGTTATCCCCGGTCTGGCTGTTGCCCTTCATCGCCCTCTTGCTGGCGGGAGGCTTCATCTATCAGCAGTGGGCGAGCAGTGGCCAGCTGATCCGCATCAACTTTGCCCAGGGCAACGGCATCTTGCCGGGCAAGACCCAGCTGCGCTATCAGGGGGTGGCCATCGGCGTGGTCCAGGAGCTGGAGCTGGCGCAGGATGGTCGAAAGATAGCCGTTCTGGCCAAGGTCGACAGCCGCGCCCGCCCACTCATTCGCAAGGGGTCCGACTTCTGGCTGGTGAGCCCCAAGGCGTCGCTCACCGAGATTTCCGGCCTGGATACCCTGGTGTCCGGCAACTACATCAACCTGCAGCCCGGGCGGGAGAACAACCCGCTGGAAGATGAATTCGACGCCCTGGACGGTCCTCCCCCCGGCTATCAGGCCCAGGGGCGCACCCTGCACCTGACGGCCGACTCGCTGGGGTCGGTCGGCATCGGAGCCAAGATCTACTTCCGGGGCCTGGAGGTGGGCAGCGTCATCAACACCCGCCTCGGGGAAGAGAACCAGCACGTGATCCTGGATCTGGTGATAGAGCCGCGCTTCGAGCATCTCGTCAAGGTGGACAGCCGCTTCTGGAACATCAGCGGCATCAAGGGTTCCTTCAGTCTGGCGGGCGTCAGCGTGGAGGCCGGCAGCCTCACCTCCATCCTGAGCGGCGGCATCGCCTTCGATTCTCCCAAGGCTTCTCCCGTAGCCGAGAAGGGGCTCAACTTCGTGCTCTACAAGGGACTGGCCGAGGCGGCCAGGGGCGAGCGCATCACCATCCAGGCGGGCGATCTGCCCATTAAGGAGGGCATGCCCATTCTCTATGAAGGGATAGAGATTGGTCGGGTCGACCCCATTCGACTCACCGAGCAGGGCCGGGTCGTCACGGCGCTGATCAACCCCGAGCAGGCGTTTCGGATGACCGGCAAGAGCCGCCTCGTCTGGGAGACGGTCTCCCTCTCCCCGTCCGGGCTCAAGCATGCGGATCGCCTGCTGGCCGGGCCCGCCATCCGCCTCGACTATGCGGCGGGCGAGCGGGTCAGCACCATGACGCTGGAGAGCCAGGCCCAGCGCGGCGGCATCCCGCTGACCCTGCAGGCGGATGACCTCGCGGGATTGACCGAGGGGGCGCCGCTCTGGTTCAAGGGCCTGCAGATAGGCCAGTTGGGGGCGCTGACCCTGGACGCCGGCGGCAATGCCAGCGTCGATCTGCTGGTGAACGAGCGGTATCGCCACCTGCTGCAGCGGGCTCGCTTCTATCGCGCCTCCCCCTTGCAGGTCGAGGCGGATCTGAGCGGCGTCAAGGTGGAAACCAGCCCGGCGAGTGCCTGGCTGGGGGGCGGGATCAAGCTGGTGCAGGCACCGGAGGGCGAGCGCATCGATCGCCTCTACCCCAGCCAGGAGCTGGCCCTGCTGGGCAGCCGCCACGCCAAGCCAGAACGCTGGGTGCTGCGCGCCGAGCAGGCCGATGGAATAGGCGTTGGCTCCCCCGTCCTCTACCTGGGGCTGGAGGCGGGCAAGGTCAAGGCGCTGAAGGCCGAGGGCAGCGGCGTGGCGATCACCCTGGAGATCGATGCCGTCTATGCGCCCCTGCTCAGGCAGCAGCCCCAGTTCTGGAAGAAGGCCGCCATCGACGGCAAGATCCGGCTCGACGGGGTGCAGGTCAAGATGGGGAACCTCGCTACCCTGCTGCGCGGCGCAATCGAGTTCGACAGGCTCGGCACCGGTCGCAGCAGCCATCAGCTCTTTGACAGCAAGGAACAGGCCGGTACCCAGGTGCGCACTCTCACCCTGACCGCCGATCACAACCCGGGGCTCGGGGTGGGCAGCCCCATCCGCTATCGGGGGGTGGACATCGGCAAGGTGGAGCAGGTCGAACTGGATCCCTCCCTCGAACAGGTTCGTTTCAAGGCCGAGCTGGATCAGCAATATGCCGCCCGTTTCCTGCAGTCCGGGGCGCGCTATACCCTGGTGCAGGCCAAGGTCGGGCTCGGCGGGGTCGCCCATCTCGACACCCTGATCAAGGGCGCCTTCGTGGAGGCGAGCCCCGGTCAGGGGGCGGGCAAGGAGCGCTTCCCCCTGCACCAGAGCGGCCCCGTCGGCCTGGCGCTGACCCTCAAGAGCCCCTCCGTCGATGGCATCGGCGTCGGCAGCCCCCTGCTGTTTCGCAAGATGGTGGTGGGCAGCGTCACCGGCGTGACCCTGGCCCGGGATGGCAGCGAGGTGCTGATCGACGTGAACGTCGACGGGAATTATGCCCACCTGGTGCGCGCCAACAGCCGCTTCTGGAACGTCTCCGGCGTCAAGGCCGACATCGGCCTGACCGGCGGCACCATAGAGGTGGAGACAGTGCAGAGCCTGCTGGCCGGCGGCATTGCCTTCAATACCCCGGAGCGGGAGATGGGCGCCACCGTCAAGGCCGGCCATCGTTATCCGCTTCATCCCAAGGCCGAAAAGGAGTGGCTGGCGTGGAGCCCCCGCATCCTGCCCTGAGCCATCCCGCACTCGTCAAAAACCGGCCCTGTGCCGGTTTTTTTATTGATTGGCCTCCTGCGGCCAGAGCAAAGGCGCCTGAAGAACAGGCCGGTGCTGTGGTAAGATGTCGCCCCTCATTTTGGGTCAGCGAGATTGCGCCGTGCACGACAACACCTACCTCCCCGATCACTTCCTGCGCCACATTGCGGCCTTCATGCCGCCCCACCTCTCCATGGAGGACTTCGTGGCGAGTTGTCGGCGACCGCTGCGGCGCAGCATCCGGGTCAACACCCTCAAGATCTCCGTGTCCGACTTTATCGCCCGCATGGTGCCACTGGGCTGGCAGCTGGATCCCGTGCCCTGGTGCGACACCGGCTTCTGGCTCACTCGCAGCGATGAAAGCGTCCCCCTTGGCAACACCGCTGAGCACCTGTGTGGCCTCTTCTACATCCAGGAGGCGAGCTCCATGCTGCCGGTGACGGCGCTCTTCGCCAGCGATCGGATCAAGCACGATGGCATGCTGCTGGATGCGGCGGCCGCTCCCGGCTCCAAGACCACCCAGATCGCGGCGCTGATGGAGAACCAGGGCATGCTGATCGCCAACGAGTTTTCCAGCAGCAGGCTGAAAGTGCTGAGCGCGAATCTCCAGCGTTGTGGCGTGACCAATGTCGGCATGACCCATTTCGATGCCAAGGTCTTTGGTCAGTGGCTGCCGGAAACCTTCGACGCCATTCTGCTCGACGCCCCCTGCTCCGGCGAGGGGACGGTGCGCAAGGATGAAGACGCCTTGCGCAACTGGAGCCTCGAGAGCATCGAGGAGATAGCGGCGGTGCAGCGGGGTCTGCTGGAGAGCGCCTTCCACGCCCTCAAACCCGGCGGTGTGCTGGTCTACTCCACCTGTACCCTAAGCCTGCAGGAGGATCAGGCCGTCTGTCAGTCGCTGCAGGAGAAGTTCGGCGATGCCCTGAGCGTTGACTCCCTGGCCGACCTTTTCCCCGATGCAGAGAAGGCCTGTACCCCGGAAGGATTCCTGCACGTCTGGCCCCAGATCTTCGACAGCGAGGGCTTCTTCGTCGCCAGGCTGCGCAAGCACCACTCGGTGCCCAACACCATGTTCAAGTCGGGCAAGCTCGGCAAGTTCCCCTTCTCTCCTCTGCCTGAGAAAGAGGCCGACCCCATGTTGCGGGAGATAGCGGCGAGCTTCGGCATCGCCCCCAGTGGCCGGCTGTTTGGGCGCAACGACGAGATCTGGCTTTTCCCCCGCGCCTTCGAGCAGGTACAGGGCAAGCTGCGCTTCGATCGCATCGGCATCAAGCTGGCGGAGACCTTCAAGAAAGGGTATCGACTGACCCATGAATGGGCGCTGGCCTACGGCACGCTGGCCACACGGGGATGCGTCGAGCTCGATGCCGCCAATGCGCGGGAGTTCATGATGGGCCGGGATGTCTGGCCCGAGCAGGATGCGGGGAGCGGCGAGGTGATCGTCCGCTATCAGGGGCACCCGCTCGGCATGGGTAAATGGGTGGGGAGTCGTATCAAGAATGCCCTGCCCCGCGAGCTGGTACGGGACAACAACCTGTTCAATGAGTGAGGCCGGCACCCAGGAGTGAAAATGGCGCCTGTTCGAGTCTGAAAAACCCACACTCTGGTTGAACTTTTACCCGGTTCTTGAAATGCCTCTAGCCTTGTCTAAGCTTAAGGCTATCCGCATACCAGTTAGCGCACGGCTCTGCAAGGAGCCAATTCCCCTATGCCAGGTACAAGGAATTCGTACCTGGCTTTTTTTATGCTCCGTCTCTTCCCTACTCCAGGGCCTCCACCGGCGAATGCTCGGCGCGCACCCGGGGGACCAGCTCGTTCTGGTAGAGCAGATCGATCGCCTGCTCGATGAGGGAAGCCTGGCTGTCCTCCAGATGGAGACCCAGCTCCTGCAACCGTTCGGCGTGACGATTGCTTATCCAGCATTGCAGCCGGCTATGGGTCTCCTGCTTGCGCTTCACATGCTGGCGCTGCCGTTCGGCATTGTCTTGTGCCCCGGCGCTTTTGATTTCCTGGCTCATATGTCCTTGCTGAATTGGATAAACTCGACACGTTATCTCTCACGCCTTCCTGTACGGAGAGCAGCGGGAGGCAAATCCTCCCCTGCGGATAGGTACGCGGAGAAGTGCGGCAAATATATCATCAAATCAACTAGATGCCATTTAACATAAGAAACAGAGTGACGCGGTTTATCACAGCAGGCCCGCGAGGGCGTGATCGGAGAACTTGTGTGCGTCGTCGAAGTACTCCTGCAGGGTGCGCATGTCCTTGTGGCGAGTCACCTCGATGATCTTGTTCATGGGCTTGCCCGCCGTCACCGCCGAGGTGATGAAACCTCGGCGCAGGCTGTGGCCGCTGACATGGAGGTCGTCGATGGCCTGGCCGGTGCGACGCTTGATCATCAGGTTGATCCCCTGTGGTCCCAGGGGATCGGCCGTGAGTTGTCCCCAGCGGTTCATCCGGCGAAACAGGGGGCCCGCCTCTATCCGGCTCTTCTTCAGCCAGCGCAGCAGCGCCGACACCGGGCAGTAGTGCTGGCCCGGGATGAGGGCGATCTCGGACTCATGGAGCTGATGCTTGCTCGGCTTGAGGCGAAGCCGTATCCCCTGCCCCACGAACTGCAGGTCATCCACCTCGATCCTGGCCGCCTCCGAGCGGCGCAAGGCGCCGCTGAACATCAGGAGCAACAGGGTGTAATCCCGAAGCCCCGCCAGGCTGTTGGTATCTATCTCGTCCAGCACGCAGGCGAGCGGTGTCAGGGTCAGCGCCCCCGTCTTGCGTTTGCGGTTGTCACCGAGACGCACTATGCCGCGCATCATCTCCTTGATCTCCGCATGCTCGGTCGGCATGGGATGGATGCCCTTCTGCTTGAAGGCATAGCGAATACCGGCAAGCCGTCGTACCAGAGTGGCTGGTTTGCGAGGCTCCCCGTTGCGAAGCTCCCCGTTGCGAAGCTCCCCCTTCCCCTCTTCCTTGTCCAACCATACCCAGTCCGCCAAGATGCCGTCCGCCTGATCCGCGAGAAAGTTCATGATGTCGTGGTGAGTGGTCTGCAAGGGATCCAGTCCGTGCAACTGGCACCAAAAGACAAAGATACGGGTATCCGCCTGGTAGGCATTGAGGGTGGAGCCGGCTTTGGCACTGCGTAAAAAACGTCTGGCCCGGCTATTGAGCTGTGAGTCGAATACGGCCTGCAGCGAGTGCTGTGCCGGACTTGGGAAGGTGGAGTGGGTCACTTAACTCTATGATTTAATGTGAAGTTGAGGAGGATCTTACAGGATCTTGCGGATCCATCAAGTATCGATAATGAATATTATCGATATTTTTAGAGGTATGTATTTAAGCAGCTTCCAACCTCCTCTCATTTCATCGACAAATTTGATACCGGGTATATTGTTATTCAGGTAGCTATCCCGTCGGAGAGTATTTGTGAGAGATAACGACATAGCCTATTGATATTATTGAGGGGGTTGCCGTAATGATTTGAAATAAACAGCCCCGATATTCGGGGCTGTTTATGATTATTTCTTCGCCAGCTTGAATAATTCGAAGAAATTGCGGCTGGTGGCCTCGGCCAGCTCGGCGAGCGGGATCTGGCGCAGGTCGGCGATAAACTGGGCAACGTCCCGAACGAAAGCCGGTTCATTTTCCCTCCCCCTGTGGGGAACGGGGGCAAGGTAAGGGGAATCCGTCTCGACCAGCAGGCGCTCCAGGGGCAACGCCTTGACCACCTCCTGCAAGGCTGCGGCATTCTTGAAGGTGGCTATCCCTGAAATGGAGATATAGAACCCCATTTCCATCGCGGCCTGTGCCATCTCGAGGGACTCGGTGAAGCAGTGCAACACGCCGCCCACCTGGCTGGCCCCCTCCTCCCGCATGATCTGCAGGGTATCCTCCTGGGCATCCCGGGTGTGGATGATGAGGGGCTTGTTCAGCGCCCGCGCCACCCGGATATGTTCCCGGAAGGAGGCCTGCTGCACCTCCTTGTTCTCCGGCGAATAGAAGTAGTCGAGCCCGGTTTCACCAATGGCCACCACTCTCTCATCCGCAGCCTGGGTCAGCAGCAGTTCACCATCCACGCCGGGATCCTGATTGAGGGGATGCACCCCGCAGGAGGCAAACACCTGGGGATAGGGCGCGATGGCGGCCAGCATGGTCGGAAACTGCGCCTGGGTCACGCTCACGCAGAGAAAATATCCCACATCCTGTTTTGCCGCCTTGGCCAGCACATCGGCCATGTCGGTCTGCTTGCTGCCATAGCTCAGGCGATCGAGGTGGCAATGGGAATCAACGAGTAACATAGACAACCTTGTTCATAACCAGCGGTGGAGCCAGTTCATCAGATGAATGGTGGGATTGGAGAGCTGCCCCGGCTGACAGGCCTCCTTGAGCGCGACGAGTTGCTGCTCCGCCTCGAGCAGCCGCTCGCTGCCGTGACGCTCGGCCAGTTGCTGGCTGAGGGTCGCCAGATCCGGCATCGCCAGCTGGTGATGGCCACAGCCCGCCTGGGTCTTGAGCGCATCGCATAGGAAGAGCTGCAGCCAGTGCAGCCTGACCTGGCAGTCCTCCGCCAGCTGGGCGCAGACGCTGGTCGCCCGGGTCGGCGTCTGGGACAGGGAGACGAAACTCTCCAGCAGCTCCCGGCGGGCAGCGTCCTGCTGCTCCTCGATATAGCGCAGCACCCGCAGCGGCGCTCCCTGGCAGATCCGCACCTGAGCCTGAGTAGCCTGATACCCCTGTTGTGCCAGCCAGGCCAGGGTCTCACCCTCCGACGGCAACCGGCAGACATGCTTGTGACAGCGGCTGAGAATGGTGGGCAACAGACGGGAGATCTGGGAGGCGATAAGCAGCAAGAGGCTGTCACCCGCCGGCTCCTCCAGGGTCTTCAGCAAGGCGTTGGCGGCGGATTCGGTCATGCGCTCGGCATCGTCAATGATCACCACCTTGCCGCGGCCGAGCTGGGCCGTGCTCTGCAGACGGCTGCAGAGCTCGCGGATGGCCTCGACCCCTATGGTCTTGCCCTCGGGCCCCAGGGTGCCGAGATCTGGGTGATGGCCCTTCTCGAACAACTGGCAGGAGTGACACTGGCCGCAGGGCTCGCCCCGTTGCGGTTGCTGGCACAAGTGCAGTCGGGCCAGGCGCTCGGCCAGCAGCTCCTTGCCAAGACCGGGATCCCCGAGCAGCAGCCAGGCGTGCCCGAGCCGTCCGGCCTGGGCCGTCTGGCTCAGGGCATGCCAGTCCGGGATCAGCCAGGGATGCATAGCCCCTCGCTTGCGAGGTAGTGATCCAGCGCGGTCTCGATGGCCGCCTTGACCCGGCCCGGCGTCTGGCCGGCATCGATCACCAGGATGCTGTCATCCTTTGCCGCAAGTTCCAGATAGCGGGCACGGGTGCGCTCGAAGAAGCTGAGCTGCTCCAGCTCGATCCTGTCCAGCTCGCCGCGGTGGCGGGCCCGCTGCAGACCGATGGCGGGATCGATGTCGAGATAGAGGGTCAGGTCCGGCTTGAAGTCGCCGAGTACCGCCCGCTTGATGGCTCCGATGAGATGGGCATCAATGCCGCGCCCGCCACCCTGGTAAGCCTGGGAGGAGAGATCGTGCCTGTCCCCCACCACCCAGATCCCCTCGGCCAGCGCCGGCTTGATGCGGGTCTCGACCAGCTGGACCCGGGAGGCGTACATCAGCAGCAGCTCGGCCTCGACGGTCAGACGCTCGTCGTGCACCTCCTTGACGATGGCGCGCATCCGCTCCGCCAGCGGTGTGCCGCCCGGCTCGCGGGTGCACTCGATGCGCTCGATGCCGTGGGCCCGCAAATAGTCGGTCACGTAGCGCACAGCGGAGCTCTTCCCTGCCCCTTCCAATCCTTCAATCACGATAAATTTAGACATTAGGGCTTCTTCAATATGTATTCGCGTACCGCCCGATTGTGTTCATCGAGGGTCTTGGAGAAATAGTGGGCCCCGCCTCCCTTGGCGACGAAGTAGAGATAGTCGGTCGACTTGGGATTGAGGGCCGCCTCGATGGACGCCTTGCCCGGCATGGCGATAGGGGTAGGCGGCAGGCCATCGATCACATAGGTGTTGTAGGGGTTCACGTCGGTCAGATCGCTGCGGCGAATGTTGCCGTCGTACCTGTCTTTCACCCCGTAGATGACGGTGGGATCGGTCTGCAGCTTCATGCCGAGGCGCAGGCGATTGACGAACACAGAGGCGATCTGGGCCCGTTCATCCGGCTGACCCGTCTCTTTCTCTATGATGGAGGCCATGATGAGCGCCTCATAGGGGGTCTTGTAGGGCAGATTGGCCTGACGCTTCTCCCAGGATGCGTCCAGGAAGGCTTTCATGTCCTGGTAGGCGCGGCGCAGGATGGAGATGTCGCTGGCATGGGTGGTATAGGCGTAGGTTTCAGGCAGGAACCAGCCCTCCAGCTTGCCATTCTCGATGCCGAGCTCCTGGGCCAGATCCGCCTCGCTCTGCTCCACGGTGAGGCGCTCCAGATAGGGGGCGCTGGAGAGCTGCTTCAGCCAGTCTTCGAAACGGGAACCCTCGACAAAGGTCAGGCTGAAGTGAAACTCCTTGCCGGAGGCGAACAGGGAGAGGGTCTCCTTGAGCGGGGCCCCTTCCTTGATCTCGTAAGTGCCTGACTTGATGGCCACCAGTTCAGGATGGCCGCGCAGCCAGAGCCGCACCGCCCAGGGACTGGTTTCCCCCTCCCCCAGCTCGGCAATCAGGCGCGCCGCGTGGGCGCCTTTCTCGACGGTAAAGAGGCGGGTCGGCCCCTTGTTGGTGAGCGTCTCCACCTGCTGCCATTTGTAATATACGTATCCCCCCGCGGCGGCAACGGTCAACGCCGCCCCCGCGAGCAGGGTGTAGAGCCGATTAAACTTCAATGACCAAACGCTCCTGTAAACGGCGGATCAATACCGGGCTGGGATAGTGCACATCCCCGATGCTGGTGATCGGCACTATGCCCATCAGGGTATTGGTCAACCATACTTCTTCGGCCTGCCACAGCGACTCCAGCGGAGCCTCCACGACACGCAGTTCAATGCCCATCTGTTTAAGCATCGTCATCACTCGCTTGCGCATGATGCCATCGATCCCGGCGCGGGAGAGATCCGGCGTGAACACCGTCCTGCCGCGACGCCAAAACAGATTTGCGCTGACCCCTTCTACCAGAAATCCCCGGCTGTTCAAGACTATACCTTCGACCCCGCCGCGCGCCGCAAGTTCGCGTTTCAGCATCACTTGTTCGAGGCGCCCCAGCGTCTTGAGGCCCGCCAGCATGGGGGCCTCACCGAGCGGCTGCTGACAGACAAGGGCCGCGATGCCGTGCTGCTGCCAGCCAGGATAATGCTCCGGGTAGGGGGCGAGGGAGACGATGCGGGTCGGTGCATCGCAGCCGCCGCTGTCATAACCCCGTCCGCCAACGCCTCGGGTCAGTACGACCTTGACGACAGCCTGCGTCTGTCCTGCCGCCATTTGCGCCACCTCGGCGGCAAGGGCATCCCAGGGTTGTTCGGCAAGGCCGAGCCTGGCGTTGGCATGCTGCAACCTGGCCAGGTGCGCCGGCCACCAGACCACCTCCCCTGCTTTCACCAGCATGGTGGTGAAATGACCGTCACCATACGCCAGACCACGATCCCTGGCGCTGAGGCTTTCTGTCGCTATTCCATTAATCAGCAAGGGGATCCCTCCGATAAAAAAGGCCCGATACTGGGTATCGGGCCTCATGGTTCGCCCAAGGCGAATTATACGCGTTTGAAGATCAGGGAGCCATTGGTGCCGCCAAACCCGAAGGAATTGGACAGGGCATACTCGAACTGGCCTGCCTTGGCCACATGGGGCACCAGATCCAGATCGCACTCCTCATCCGGGTTGTCCAGGTTGATGGTGGGGGCCACCATCTGGTCGCGCAGGGAGAGCACAGTGATGATCGCCTCGATGGCGCCCGCCGCCCCCAGCAGGTGGCCTGTCATGGACTTGGTGGAGCTGACCATCAGGGACTTGGCATGTTCGCCAAACACCTTCTTCATGCCGCGCAGCTCGGCCACATCGCCGAGGGGGGTAGAGGTGCCGTGGGCGTTGATGTAACCCACCTGCTCGGGCGCGATGCCGGCATCCTTGATGGCGTTCTTCATGGCGCGCGCGCCACCGTCACCGTCAGAGGGAGGCGCCGTCATGTGATAGGCGTCACCGCTCATGCCAAAACCGACCAGTTCGGCATAGATCTTGGCACCACGGGCCTTGGCGTGTTCGTACTCTTCCAGCACCAGTACGCCGGCACCGTCACCCAGCACGAAGCCGTCGCGATCCTTGTCCCAGGGACGGCTCGCCTTGGTCGGCTCGTCGTTGCGGGTGGAGAGCGCCTTGGCAGCGGCAAAGCCACCCATGCCCATGGGGGTGGAGGCCTTCTCGGCACCGCCGGCGACCATCACGTCCGCGTCACCGTAGGCGATCATCCGGCCTGCCATGCCGATGGCATGGGTACCCGTGGTACAGGCGGTGGTGACGGCGATGTTCGGACCCTGCAGGCCTTTCATGATGGAGAGATGACCGGACACCATATTGATGATGGTGGACGGCACGAAGAAGGGGCTCAGCTTGCGGGGGCCGCCGTTGACGAGACTGCTGTGGTTCTGTTCGATGAGACCCAGGCCGCCGATGCCGGAACCGATGGCGACGCCCACCCGCTCCGCGTTCTCTTCGGTGATGGCCAGGCCGGAATCGTCCAGGGCCTGCACGCCCGCCGCCACGCCGTACTGGATGAAGAGATCCATCTTGCGGGCTTCTTTGCGGTTGATGCCGAACGCTTCGGGGTCGAAATCTTTGACCAGGCCGGCGAAACGGGTCGCATACTCGCTGGCATCAAAATGGTCGATGAGGGAAATGCCGCTCTGCCCCTTGAGCAGGGCTTGCCAGCTGGATTCGGCAGTGTTGCCCACCGGGGAAAGCATCCCCAAGCCGGTCACCACGACTCTGCGTTTTGACACTGAGGTAGTCTCCGAGAGGTGTTTTGAAAGGGGTAAACATAAAAGAAGCGGCCCTTGGGCCGCTTCCTTCAGAACAGGAACTTATTCCTGATTAGCGGTGATGTAGTCGATAGCCGCTTGAACAGTGGTGATCTTCTCGGCTTCTTCATCAGGAATTTCGGTATCGAATTCTTCTTCCAGCGCCATTACCAGTTCAACGGTATCCAAAGAGTCAGCGCCCAGGTCGTCGACGAAGGAAGCAGCGTTCTTCACGTCTTCTTCTTTAACACCCAGTTGTTCGATGATGATTTTCTTTACGCGTTCTTCGATGTTGCTCATGACCTGAATTTTCCTTTAAAAATACGCTATTGCGTCTGGTTGGGGTAGTGTATTCAATTGACGTGAGTTTGCAAGTGACTTGCCGCTGGTCAAACCACGAAATTCGCCAAACTTCGGCGTATTATCGCAAATTTGAACAGAACTCACGACAAATTGATTACACCATGTACATCCCGCCATTAACATGCAGGGTTTCGCCGGTGATATAGGCGGCATCATCCGATGCCAAGAATACCACAGCGGCAGCAATTTCCTTCGGATCGCCCAAACGGGCGGCAGGCACCTGGTTCATGATGCCGGCGCGCTGCTCTTCGTTGAGCGCCTTGGTCATGTCGGTCTCGATGAAACCGGGAGCAACCGCGTTCACCGTGATGCCACGGGACGCCACTTCACGGGCCAGCGACTTGGTGAAGCCGACCAGACCTGCCTTGGCAGCAGCATAGTTGACCTGACCGGCATTGCCCATGGAACCGACCACGGAGCCGATGCTGATGATGCGACCGTTGCGCTTCTTCATCATGGCACGCAGCACCGGTTTGCTCAGACGATAGAGAGAGGTCAGATTGGTATCGATGATCTCGTTCCACTCGTCATCCTTCATCCGCATCAACAGGTTGTCGCGGGTAATGCCAGCGTTGTTGATCAGGATGTCGATGTCACCGAAGCGTTCCTTGATGGCGGCAAAGACAGTCTCGATGGATTCCTGGCTGGTCACGTTCAGTGCCATGCCACAGCCCTGCTCGCCCAGATAGGCGCTGATGGCCTCGGCACCGCTCTCGCTGGTCGCCGTGCCCACCACTTTCGCACCACGGGCAGCAAACGTCTCGGCAATCGCACGACCGATGCCACGACTGGCACCGGTGACCAACACAACCTTATCGGTAAAACTCATGACTTGCTCCTGTTTACTTGATCTGGGCCAGTGCCTGCTCGAACGAGGCTGCATCGTTGGCGTGAATGCCTTCCACCCGCGCATCGATGCGCTTGGCCAAGCCAGTCAGCACCTTGCCCGGCCCCATCTCGATCTCGAGGGTAATGCCGTCGTAGGCCATCTGCTCGACCGTCTCTGTCCAGCGAACCGGGCTGAACAGCTGGCGCACCAGGGCCTGCTTGATGGCGGCCGGATCCTGCTCACAGGATACGTCGACATTATTGATGACGGCGATGGCGGGAACCTTGATCTCGATCCCATCCAGGGCGGCGGCCAGCTTTTCGGCGGCCGGTTTCATCAGCGCGCAGTGAGACGGCACGGAAACCGGCAGCGGCAGCGCACGCTTGGCGCCCGACTCCTTCATCAGCACGTTGGCGCGCTCGACGGCCTCTTTGTGACCGGCGATGACCACCTGGCCCGGGGAGTTGAAGTTGACCGGAGAGACCACCTGACCTTGCGCGGCTTTCTCGCAGTTGGCGGCGATGCTGTCATTGTCCAGCCCGATGATGGCTGCCATGGCACCGGTGCCTTCCGGCACGGCTTCCTGCATGGCCAAACCACGCAGCTCGACCAGCTTGACCGCATCGGAAAACGCCAGTGCGCCGCTGCACACCAGGGCGGAGTATTCCCCCAGGCTGTGGCCGGCCATCACGGCGGGAGTTGCCCCACCCTGCTGCAGCCACAGGCGCCACAGGGCGACGGAGGCGGTCAGCAGTGCGGGCTGGGTGCGCCAGGTCTTGTTCAGATCCTCGGCCGGCCCTTCCATGACCAGGGCAAACAGGTCATAGCCCAGCACCTGGCTCGCCTCGGCGAAGGTCTCTTTAATCACGGCGTGTTGCTCGGCCAGTTCGGCCAGCATGCCGACGCTCTGGGAGCCTTGTCCCGGGAAGGCAATGGCAAATCGGGTCATCATTGATTCCTTTAAGGTAAGACGAATTCGGTAAGCGGGCGCCCGGAGTCAGACGCCGCTCGGTATCAGAGGCGAACCAGCGCAGAGCCCCAGGCAAAACCGCCGCCGAAGGCTTCCAGCAGGACCAGCTGGCCGGGTTTGATGCGGCCGTCACGCACCCCTTCATCGAAGGCGATGGGCACGGAGGCCGCGGAAGTGTTGCCGTGACGATCCAGGGTCAGGATCACCTTGTCGAGCCCCATGCCGAGTTTCTTGGCGGTGGCGTTGATGATGCGGAAGTTGGCCTGATGGGGCACCAGCCAGTCCAGCTCGCTCGGCTCGATGTCGGCGGCGGCCAGGGTTTCGGTGACGATTTCGCTCAGGCGAGTGACCGCCACCTTGAAGACGTCGTTCCCCTTCATGTACATGTAGGCTTCGAGCTCGGCCCCCGGCATGCCACGACGGGGTTGCGGCAGCTTGAGCAGCTCCCCGTAACGGCCATCTGCATGCAGGTGGGTGGAGAGGATCCCCGGCGTCTCGCTCGCGCCGATGACCACGGCCCCTGCCCCATCCCCGAACAGGATGATGGTGCCGCGATCCTCGGGATCACACATGCGTGAGAGCACGTCGGCGCCCACGACCAGTACGTGGCGAGCGGCGCCGGATTTGACGAACTGATCGGCGATGGCAAGGGCATAGGTAAAGCCGGCACAGGCGGCGGCGACGTCAAAGGCCGGGATCCCCGGCACCTCGAGCAGCCCCTGCAGTTCGCAGGCGGCGGCAGGGAAGGCATTCTCCGCACTGGTGGTCGCCAGCACTATCATGTCCAGATCCGCCGCGGTCAGACCTGCGGCGTCCAGCGCCCGCAAGGCCGCCTGGTGAGAGAGGGTCGCGACGGTTTCGTCGCTGCCCGCGATGCGGCGTTCACGGATCCCGGTGCGTTCCACGATCCATTCGTCACTGGTTTCAACCATCTGCTCAAGATCGGCGTTGGTACGGACCGAACTCGGCAGATAACTGCCAGTACCCAGAATTTTGCTATGCATAGAGTTTTATTAATCCCTGTCGGAAAAGACAGATTCAAGGCGATCTGCAATGTGCAACGGAAGTTGGTGTTTGGCTTCTTGTGCGGCCAGCAGAATCGCATGACACAGAGCGCGGCGCTCGGCCCGCCCATGGCTTTTTACCACAATGCCGCGCAATCCTAACAGACTCGCGCCATTATACTGGTCGGGGTTCAGGTAAGAAAAACGCCGTTTGAACATAAATCCCGCGAGTCGACCAAGAAAACTGCGCTTTTTGCGCGGATATCCGGCCAGTTCGGCCATCATCCGCACCACGCCCTCGGCGGTCTTGAGCGCCACGTTGCCGACAAAACCGTCGCAGACGATGACGTCACAGTCGCCGCTGAAGATCCTGTCACCCTCGATGAAACCGGCGAAATTGAGGGCGTTGCACTGGCGCAGCAGCTCCGCACTGTGGCGAACCAGGTCGTTGCCCTTGATCTCCTCCTCCCCCACGTTGAGCAGCGCCACCCGGGGGGAAGGGATCCCTTCGACCTTTTCGGCGACCACGGCCCCCATCACCGCAAATTGCAGCAAGGTATCGGCATCGCAGCTCACGTTCGCCCCCAGATCCAGCATCACGGTGCGCTTGCCATTCACGGTCGGCAGCGCCTTGATGAGGGCGGGTCTGTCGACGCCAGGCAAGGACTTGAGCACGCACTTGGCCATGGCCATCAGGGCACCGGTGTTGCCAGCGCTGACGCAGGCATCGGCGGCGCCGCTCTTGACCAGATCCAGGGTCACGCGCATGGAGGAGTCTTTCAGGGTACGCAGCGCCACGATCGGCTTTTCGCCCATGCCCACGACTTGGGAGGCATGCACGAGACGAACGCGGGGATGGTTGAGCAAGCCGTGTTGCTGCAACAGAGGAGCGGTCTGGTGTTGATCACCGACCAGGACAAGGCGTAGCTGGGGCAAAAGAGACAGTGCCTGCACGGCGGCAGGCACTGTTTCCGAGGGGCCGATATCTCCCCCCATTATGTCTAGCGCGACAGTTTGCGTAGACAAAGGCAATCCTTAAGCGATTACCTTTTTACCGCGGTAGAAACCATCGGCAGTCACGTGGTGACGACGATGAATTTCGCCACTGGTCTGATCAACAGTCAGGGCTGCGGTGGTCAGTGCATCGTGGGAACGACGCATGCCACGCTTGGCGCGGGTTTTACGGTTCTGTTGTACGGCCATGGTAGGCTAACTCCTAAAATTCACTTACGTTTGAGCGCTTCAAGAACTGCAAAGGGATTCGGCCGCTCATCAGCAGGTTCGATTTCACCCCAGGTCATCTCCATGTTTCCTCGCGGGCAGACATCCACTGGATGCATGGCCACCTGAGGCAACGAGAGGATGAGCTCATCCTCCAGGATTTGATGAAGATCTATCTCGCCGTTTTCGTCCAACTCAATGGGCTCATAAGCTTCCGGCAGTTCTTCCTCGTTTGTCCTTTCGAACAGCGGAGTGTAGATAAAACTAGCTTCACAAAGGTGTTCGAATGTCTCTCCACAACGCTGGCAAACCAGGTCGACCTTGGCATGGGCAGTGCCTTTCATAACGGTCAACTTCTGGACATCTTTGCCAAAGTGCAGGGTGACATCCACATCACTTCGCAAGCCTTCGGTTGATTCCTCCAGCCTGGGCATCTGCGACTTTTCCACTATCCCGACATAGTCGAGTAGCTTCAAGGCATTACGGACTGGATCAACCTTAACGGGCAACTTCACCTTTTGCATAGGGCGCGAATATTATAGGTCCAACAAGGGATAGTCAAAGGAAAAAGTCCTTACCACCGATGATTTTAACTGCACAGGTCCCTGCGGGGAGGAACTTGCGCTCATCGGTGGCCGATTATGCCATAAACCGCAGGATCCCGCACAGGATCCTCACCACCTCCCAGACCGGATATGGGGGCACTGTCTCACTCCGAAAGTGGCGGGCAGCGCTGGCTGGCGCCGAGCAGGTGCTGCGGATTCGCTACCCTGGGCTGCTCTTCCATCAGCCGGCGGATGGCCTGAAAACTCTCAAGGGCTCCCTTGATGGCCATGGGATTGGCCAGCCAGCCCGGCAGGTTGCTGCCCGGGTTGGTATAGGTCTCGAGTCTGATCAGGGTGGTGCCATCCGGCCTGGGCTGCGCCTCCCACCGACCCGAGCTTTCCTGGATCCGGAATCGCCCGGCCCGCACTGGCAGCGCATTGGGCTCGGCCCAGACCTCGAGCGTCAGCCCGCAATCGGCTCCCCTGCTCAGATGGGAACGGGTGATCAACTCCCTGTCCTGAACCGGCCAGGGGGCAGACAATCGGGTGTACACCAGATCATCGTCGGGACCGGACCTTGCCAGCAACCTGACTTCGCGGCTTCGGGGCAGCCACTCCTGGTGGCGCGCCGTGTTGCGCAGCACCTTCAGCAGCGCGGCGGGATCCGCATTGACCTGCATCTCCAGACGCAGCGCCAGAAAGGGCGACGGAGGTCGAGCCTGAGTCCAGAGCAGGATCCCCTCCTTCCCCGGCCGTAATTGCCACCCCTCCCCCCAGCCTGCGAAGGAAAGCAGCATCAGGGCCAGCACCGCGTATCTTGCCATCTCTCTCGGCCTCATCGTATCGCTCTATGTCATTGTCAGCCGCCGGGACGCCTGCTTCCAGCCCGGCTCCTAAGTCGCCCACTCAGAGGCAGGCAGATGATCGACGCAATTTGCGCAGCCCTGTTCGCACGGATAGAATCAAGCAATTGATTTATAAATGGATATCATCAGAAGATGCAAACGCCCTTGATCCTCGCCTCCACCTCTCGCTATCGCAAGGCGCTGCTGGAAAAACTTGGCCTGCGGTTTCAGTGTGCCTCACCCGAGGTGGACGAGACCCCTCGACCCGGGGAAACGGCAGACACCCTGGTCCGCCGGCTGGCCCATGCCAAGGCGAGCGCCATAGCACGTCAGCATGATCAGGGGTTGATCATCGGATCGGATCAGGTGTGTGTCTGCGACGGGCGTATTCTCGGCAAGCCTGGCACGGTGGAGAATGCGGTGGCGCAGTTGATGCTGGCCCAAGGCAGGAGCGTCACCTTTTACACCGGGCTGTGCGTGATCAATGCTGCGAATGGCCATGCCGAGCAGCTCGTCGAGCCTTTCACCGTGCATTTTCGCTCCCTCGATGAAGCCGCCATCCGCCGCTATGTGGAAGCCGAACGTCCCCTCGATTGTGCCGGCAGCTTCAAGTGCGAGGGGATGGGCATAGTGCTGTTCAAGGCCTTGGAGGGGCGAGATCCCAATGCCCTGATCGGGCTCCCCCTCATCGGCCTGATCGACCTGCTGGCATTGCATGGACTTGATCTGCCTTGAGACAAGGGCTGTGCCAACGATGAAAAACGGGAGCCAAGGCTCCCGTTTTTCATTCGTGTCAGCGTGGCAGCTTGGCGAGGAACGCTTCGAGCTCCGGCGACAGCGGCGCCTCCACCTGCATCTCCCGATCATCCACCGGGTGCGTGAAAGTAAGCTTCCAGGCGTGCAGGAACAGACGCTTTAGCCCCTGCCCTCGCATCTTTTCATCGAACGCGGCCTCACCGTACTTGTCATCGCAGGCGATGGGGTGGCCGGCATGCTGGGTATGCACACGGATCTGGTGGGTCCGGCCGGTGATCGGGCTGCACTCCACCAGGGTTGCCTCGGCAAACTGGCGGGCAATCCGGAAACGGGTCTCGGAGGGCTTGCCATCGCTGCTGACCCGCACCACCCGCTCGCCGGATTGCAGATCGTTCTTGCGCAGCGGCGCATTGACCACCTTGACGTGGGGTTGCCACTGGCCACGCACCAGCGCCAGGTACTGCTTGCGCATGGTCTTGACCCGCAGTTGCTCGTGCAGGCTGCGCAGGGCGCTGCGCTTCTTGGCAACCAGCAGCACGCCGGAGGTGTCGCGATCGAGTCGGTGTACCAGCTCCAGGAAACGGGCCTCCGGGCGCAGGGCGCGCAGCCCCTCGATGACGCCAAAGCTCAAGCCGCTGCCACCGTGCACCGCCATGCCGGACGGCTTGTTCAGCACTATCATGGCGTCGTCTTCAAACAGGATCTGGCTCTCCAGACGCTGGATGCTGCCGAGGTTGGCGGAGGGCAATTCGTTCTTCTCGGCGACGCGCACGGGGGGCACGCGCACCTCGTCGCCGGCACAGAGCTTGTATTCCGGTTTGATGCGCTTCTTGTTGACGCGCACCTCCCCTTTGCGAAGGATGCGATAGATCAGGCTCTTGGGGACGCCCTTTAACTGAGTCTTGAGAAAATTGTCGATGCGCTGCCCGTCATGCTCAGCTTCGATGGTGAGCAGCTGCACTTGTTGATGTATCTGTGTCATGGCGCGGATTTTAACACCGCCGACAGCCCTTGGCTGCATGCTTTGTTAAAAAATGGCGTCTTGCTATAAAAGTGATTTAAATGGGATAATAAACAAGGTTTTGTCATTGTGTTCAAGCCTTGTACTAAGTGGCCAAAATGTATGCCACCCAATCCCGAAACACCGTGTATACAAGAACATGACGGTTCCCGGGTGCGAGGTACAACGCATGGAGAACGCAAACAGAGCCGACGTAAATTGTCTCCACACCGGTATCCTTAATTCACGCCCTCTCGAGATGGCTGAACCAGAGTGCCCTTAGTTTGCGCCTCATGCATACCCCAACCGGGAGGTTGTCCAAGCATGCTGAAGACCCGAGGCCGGCGCCGGCAGGATCCTGTGGAGGAATCAAAATGACAAAATAATGAGAACTCAATGAAAAGAATGCTAATCAACGCGACTCAGGAAGAGGAGTTGCGCGTAGCGCTGGTTGACGGACAACAGCTCTACGATTTGGATATTGAAAGTCCGGGGCATGAGCAGAAAAAAGCGAACATTTACAAGGGCAAAATCACCCGCGTAGAACCCAGTCTCGAAGCTGCTTTTGTCGACTATGGCGCCGAGCGCCACGGTTTCCTGCCGTTGAAGGAAATCGCCCGCAATTACTTCCCCTCCGGTTACTCCTATCAGGGTCGTCCCAACATCAAAGAAGTGGTCCGTGAAGGCCAGGAAGTGATCGTCCAGATCGACAAGGAAGAGCGTGGCACCAAGGGTGCGGCCCTCACCACCTTTATCAGTCTGGCCGGCAGCTACCTGGTGCTGATGCCGAACAACCCCCGTGCCGGCGGTATCTCCCGTCGCATCGAGGGTGACGAGCGGACCGAGTTGAAGGAAGCCCTGAGCGGTCTGACCGTGCCGGACGGCATGGGCCTCATCGTGCGTACCGCCGGTGTGGGCAAGTCCCCGGAAGAGCTGGAGTGGGATCTGAACGTCCTGCTCAACCACTGGGACTCCATCCACAAGGCGTCACAACAACGTTCCGCCCCGGTGTTGATCCACCAGGAGAGCAACGTCATCGTGCGCGCCATCCGTGACTACCTGCGTCGCGATGTGGGCGAGATCCTGATCGACAATCCGGTCATCTTCGAGCGCGCCAAGTCGCATATCGAGCTGGTCCGTCCCGACTTCCTCAATCGCGTGAAGCTGTACAAGGGTGATGTCGCCCTGTTCAACCACTTCCAGATCGAGAGCCAGATCGAATCGGCCTTCCAGCGCGAGGTGCGTCTGCCCTCCGGTGGCAGCATCGTCATCGATCCGACCGAGGCCCTGACCTCCATCGATATCAACTCCTCCCGCGCCACCAAGGGCGGCGATATCGAAGAGACAGCGCTGCAGACCAACCTGGAAGCGGCCGACGAGATTGCCCGTCAACTGCGCCTGCGCGACCTGGGTGGCCTGATTGTCATCGACTTCATCGACATGACCCCGGTGCGCCATCAGCGCGAGGTGGAAAACCGTCTGCGTGAAGCCGTGCACCAGGACCGCGCCCGCATCCAGCTGGGCCGGATCTCCCGCTTCGGTCTGCTGGAGATGTCTCGCCAGCGCCTGCGCCCCTCCCTCAACGAGTCCAGCAGCCATATCTGCCCCCGTTGCCAGGGCCAGGGGGTCATCCGTGACAACGAATCGCTGGCCCTGTCCATCCTGCGCCTCATCGAAGAAGAGGCCATGAAGGACAACACCGAGCAGGTTCACGCTCAGGTGCCGGTCGATGTGGCCGCCTATCTGCTCAACGAGAAGCGCACCTCCATCGCCAATCTGGAGCAGCGCAATGATGTGCGTGTCTACATCATTCCGAACCAGCATCTGGAAACGCCGCACTATGAAGTGACCCGCATCCGTCAGAACGAGATCCCGGAAGCGGCCAGCTACGAGCTCAAGACCGAGATCGCCAAGCCGGTCTATCAGCCTCGCCAGGCGCAGGTGATCGAACGCGAGCAGCCGCTGTTGCAGGGCTTCGCCCCGGCTCCCCAGCCGGTCGCCCCCGTCGCCGCCCCGACGC
The DNA here is from genome assembly GCF_040908055.1 of Aeromonas sp. R7-4. Taxonomy (NCBI): domain Bacteria; kingdom Pseudomonadati; phylum Pseudomonadota; class Gammaproteobacteria; order Aeromonadales; family Aeromonadaceae; genus Aeromonas; species Aeromonas sp. R7-4. The sequence goes on along the minus strand of NZ_JBFODA010000054.1, from coordinate 12,769 downwards.
CTGTTGCGGCTCCCGCTCCGGTTGCAGAACAAACCGGCTTCTTTGGCAAGCTGGCCAAGGCCTTCTCCGGTCTGTTCGGCTCCTCCACCGAGGCTGCTCCGGCCGAGACCAAGGCGACAGCCGAGAAACCGGCCGCCCAGCGCGACGCGCGCAAGGACGAAGGCCATCGCCATCAGCGTGATGAGTCCCGCAGCCGTGGCCAACGTGGCCGTCGCGACGACAACCGCGGCAACCGCAATGCCGAGGCCGGTGAGAAGCGTGAAGGCGCAGCCAGCCGCGAGAGCGGTGATCGCAATCGCCGTTCGCGCAAAGAGCGTGAGCCTCGTCAAGAGCGGGAACCGCGCCAGGAACGGGAAGCCCGTGGTGAAGTGCGCAGCGAACAGCGCATGGAACGTGAGCCCCGTGAGCCTCGTCAGGAGCGTGAACCTCGCGCCCCGCGCCCGGCCCGTGAGCCGCGCGCTCCCCGTGAACCCCGTGCCGAGGTCGTGGTTGAGGCGGTAGAGACCCAAGCTGCTATTGCCGCTGTCGATGCCGAACCGCGCCAGGAGAAAGAGCAGAAGGTGGCCGAGCGCCGCGAACGTCGTCAGCTGCGCAAGCAGATCCGCGTCGATGTCGCCGCAACCGACTCCCCTGCCCTGCCGGTTGATGAGCAGGCAGGCGATATCGCCGTGGTGCAAGCCGCAACCGTCGAGCAGCAGGACGAGCAGGGTGAAGGCCAACGCCGCTCCCGTCGCACGCCTCGCAGCCAGCGAATCGAAGGCCAGCGTCGCAAGCGCATCAACGAAGATGCACGCGGTCAGCGTGACGACGAGCCTCAGGGCGAGGTGCAACTCACCACAGCCGCCCAGGCGGATGCGGCCCAGGTCAAGGTGGAAGAGCCCGCCGTGCCTGTCGTCACCATTCCGAGCGCGGAAGCCGTGGCTGCAGCGCTGCAAGCCTCTGCCGCCCTGACCGAGCACGTGGTTGCCGAGGCCATTGCCGAAGAAGCTGCCGAGCAGGCACAAGCCGCCTTGGCCGTCAAACCTGTCACCGAGACTGCAGAGCGGGCGGTTGAACCGGCAGCCGTAGTCGCAGTAGCTGCGGTCGAAGAAGCAGCTGACGTCGTGACTGCCGAACCCGTGGTTGCCGACGTGGTGGTCCGGGCCGATGATGCCCAGCCCAGTGCTGCCGTCGTTGCCGAACCCGTGATGAACGAGGTCGTCGCCGAGGTGGAAGCGGCCCCCGCCGTTACCGCCGAGCCTGTGGCCCCAGTTGTAGCAGCTGAGGCCGAAGTCGTCACAACCCCCGAGGTTGTGGTGGCCCAGCCTGCGCCCGTTGCCGTACCTGCGGCCAAGACCCTGAGCAAGGGTGCCGGCGTGCTGGCCCGTGCTCGCATGGCCTCTGCCCCCATGGCAACACCGGCGGCCGCCCCAGCACCGGCCCCTCGCGAACCGGTTGAATACGAACCTCTGGTGCGCAGCGCAGTGACGACCTCGGGTCGTCACGGTGGCAGCACCGCGGCCAGCAACGTGGCAACCAGCCCGGCCGGTCGCCCCTGAGCGGACTCGCTAACCTGATCAAAGGGCCACACACTGTGTGGCTCTTTTTTTGCGCGCCGATCTGTCTCTCCCTGTCCCAGCCCCCCCTTTATCATCGTGATGGCGCCCGCTCTCAATACCAGGGCAAGTGCCAGCGTTGTCAACGATCCCGACTTGCCCTTCTGGCAGAGTCGCGAAGAAGCCCTCGGTACCCCGCATCCTCTGATTTCACTCTCACCCTGATATCCTACTCGACACTCCTGAGCCCCCGTGCTTATCCCACTGAACCAGCTTGGCCATCCATGGCCCGGACAGAGGTCCAGGGCAAATGCCCGAACCATAAGCCCTGTTCGCCTTTGGAATGCCCTCTTTATCTCCCCTGTATGGGCGTCTTGGCTGTCCATCCAGGCCCCTGGATACGATATGTCCGCCCCCTCCATCTACTGAACGTGTCACCTCCCCGGCTTTCGAGTCGGCCAAGGCTTGCCAGGGTTGCAAAACAGGGGTTGGCCATGGAATAAGAGGAGTAATGGAGTGTAGATATGGTTTATTAAAAATTTAGTTTGATGGCATATAAAAGCCCATCAGAAGGCCACAACAACAGGAGTCAGGCATACAGCCATCACTTTCTTGCAAGGATCCGGCTTCACAGGGTCGCTCGCCGGCAGAATGTCGTGCCAAGGATCGGCGGCTAAAGCCTGGGAAGCCACCTGTCCGGCTCGAGGAACCCTGCCAGTCATCCCCATCTGGCTAATCCCCTTTCTTGACCCAAGAAAAAAGGCGCTGTCCCAATTACATGTTGAAAGGATAACCTTGAAGTAGGTCATCACCTTGAGGGCCTCCATCATGGATACCCAAGCCTTTCAACATCTACTCTCTCTCTCTTCCCACAGCTCACTTTGCGCCAGCGTCGCTTCGCGCAACATGAACTCTCCGCCCCTCACCCCATCACCTCTTTAGCCACCCAACTCCCCCCTTGCCAATGTTGCCCTCACTGCCAGGCCGAGGCCGCGCAGTTGGCTCCCTGGGGCTGGAGTCGAGGGCTACGTCGCTATCGCTGCAAGCAGTGTCTGCGTACCAGCTCCGTTCTCACCAAGACGCCACTGGCCCGACTTCGCAAGGCACAGTGCTGGGAATACTATGCCCAGGCCCTCATCGAAGGGCTGACCGTGCGACAGGCTGCCGTCCGCTGCGGGGTCTGTAAAAACACCGCCTTTTTGTGGCGTCACCGCTTCCTGAAGGCCATGGCGAGCCACCAGGCGGCACGGGAAGAGGGTATCGTCGAGGTCGATGAGACCTTCTTCCTAGAGTCGTTTAAAGGGCAACGTGGTTTGCCCCGCCCGGCCCGCCATCGTGGGGGTAAAGGCCGTACCCGAGGCACAGGGTCGGATTACATCCCGGTGATGGTGGTTCAGGACCGGGCTGGCCACCATGCGGATTTTCAGTTGGAGAAAATGAATGCCGAGACGGTGATAGCGGTTTTGACACCCCTTGTCTCGTCAGATGCGGTGTTGTGTAGCGATGGCGCCGGTGTGTATGCCAGTTTCAGCAAAGCACAGGGAGTGACCCATCAGGTCGTGCGCAATCGTCAAGGCGAGCGCGTGGTTGGCGCGTACCACATCCAGCATGTGAACGGGTACCACAGGCGGTTGAAAGAGTGGATGGAGCGGTTCCATGGGGTAGCGACCCACTATCTGAGGAATTATCTGGGTTGGCGAAGGATGCTGGAGCGCTATGGACGGGAAGTGACTATCCCACATTGCTTGCAGGAGGCGCTGGGGCGTCCCATGCAACATGTAATTGGGACATAGCCAGAAAAAAGGGCCCGTAGGCCCTTCTTATTCGAGAGAATGCTTGGCGGTTAGCCGCCAAACAGATGGTTGCTCAGCAGGAACAGACCGCCGGAGAGCAGCATGGTCAGCGGCAGCGTCAGCACCCAGGCCAGCAGTATGGTCTTGATGGTCTGGGTCTGCAGGCCCGACTTGTTCGCCACCATGGTCCCCGCCACCGCGGAGGAGAGGATATGGGTGGTGGAGACCGGCATGCCGGTCAAGCTGGCCACGCCGATGGAGGCGGCGGCGGTGATCTGGGCGGCGATCCCCTGGCTGTAGGTCATGCCAGAGGAACCGATCTTCTCGCCTACCGTGTAGACGATACGGCGCCAGCCCACCATGGTACCGCAGCCCAGGGCCAGGGCGATGGAGACGATGACCCAGGTCGGTGCATATTCGGCGGTCGCAGTCAGATCCTTGCGCCATTTGGCGAGATCGGTCAGCTCCTTGGCCGGCAGCGGCAGCTTGGAGACCTTGCGCGCGGTGTCGTCGATGCACAGCAGCAGGCGACGCACCTCGCGGCGATCGACCAGGCTCATCTCCTCGTAGGTGCGCACCTGGCCGAGACGATTGTCGAGGGTGGCCATGGCCTGCAGGGCCTCGCCGGCCTCACAGTGGGTCATCAGCTCTTCCTGGGCCTGGGCCGGTACGCTGAAGTTCACCAGGTGGGAGACCTGATCATGGTTGCGCTGGTAGATCTCCATGATGCGCTGGTTGGCATCCTGGGTACGGTCCAGATCGTAGGAGCGGCTGTTCATGTCCAGGGCGAAATAGGCGGGGGCCATGCAGATCAGCACCAGCATCACCAGACCAATGCCCTTCTGGCCGTCGTTGGAGCCATGCACGAAGCTCACGCCCATGGCGGAGGCCACCAGGGTCAGACGTGCCCAGAACGGCGGATGCTTCTTGCCGTCCACCAGCAGGCGCTCTTCGGGGGTCTTGTGGATCTTGCTGCCCAGCCAGACTCGTTTCATGGCGAACAGCAGCAAGGCGGCGATGATGAAGCCCACGGTGGGAGAAATAATGAGAGAGAGCATGATGTCGATGGCTTTGCCGACGTTGATGCCCTCTTTCAGAGGTTGATGGCTGATCAGGGCATAGGCACCGCCAACCCCCAGGATGGAACCGATCAGGGTGTGCGAGCTGGACGCCGGAATGCCGAAGTACCAGGTCCCCAGGTTCCAGACGATGGCTGAAAACAGCAGGGAGAAGACCATGATCAGGCCCTGGGTGGAATCCATGCCGAGCAGCAGATCGATGGGCAGCAGATGAACGATGGCATAGGCCACCCCCAGTCCACCCAGCATGACACCGGCAAAATTGAACAACCCGGAAGCCACTACCGCCATATGGGCCGGCATCGCCTTGGTATAGATAACCGTTGCTACCGCGTTGGCGGTATCGTGAAAGCCGTTGATGAACTCATAGGCCAGCACAAAAAAAACGGCCAATACCAAACCGATTGACCACCACAAACCCAAACCACTAAACATTTCAAACATAAAAACGAACCTGTTTATGAGTTGCGGCGGATTATGCCAGAAGGCTCGATGCGCCATACCCGTTGTTGAAATATTTCAGTAAGAAAAAAAAAGGGCATTCCGTCAAAAAATGTCTTATGCCCTGACGGAATGAGACTTGTCATCGATTAATTAAAGCCCGTGGCAACCCGGTGAACGAGGTTCAAACAGGGCTATCAGTGGCAGCCCTCCCATGCCTGAACGCCGCTTCATACCTCCCGTCACCTGCCACAGGGTGAGAAAAAGGGTGCCGCGGCACCCTCCTTATATAAACAATGGCGTCAAGCTCAGTCCTGGTTGATCCGGCTGGCCACCGCCCCTTGCTGGCTCTTGTACTTGGCATTTTCCCGCTTGTTGTACGGGCGAGCAGCGGTGCCGGAGAGCATCTCGAAGTTCAGCGCCCCTATCTTCATCTTGGGGCGCAGGGCCAGGGGCAACTTGCCGCCGTTGTAGAACTCCAGCACGATGCGGCCGGACCAGCCCGGATCGATGCGGTGCGCGGTGACGTGCACCATGAGACCCAGGCGGGCCAGGGAGGAGCGACCATCCAGCCAGCCGACGATGTCGGCAGGCAGGGTCACGGATTCATAGGTCACCGCCAGTGCCAGCTGACCCGGGTGCAGATAGAAGGCTTCGCCGTCCGGCACGTGGATCTCCTCGCTCATCACCCGCTCGATGGCATCGGCCATCTCGGCACTGGTACCCCCGAGGTCGATATAAGGCGCGGTATGATCGCGAAACACCCGAAACTCGTTGCCAAGCAGCACGTCGACGCTGACGCCGCTGATCCGCTCAACACCGGGCCTCGGCTCGATGACGATCTTGCCTTCATCCAGATGCCGTTCGATATCGGTATCACAAAGACGCATTGGGCGACTCTCCTGACAAATGATTCATTTAAAAAAGCCGGGCATCACCCGGCTTGTTTTCTCTCAACCAATCAGCATGTGGCGGATACGCGCCTTGAGCATGTCGATGGCGATGCGGTTCTTGCCGCCACGGGGCACGATCACGTCGGCATACTGCTTGGACGGGTCGATGAACTGCATGAACATGGGACGCACCGTCTTCTGATACTGCTTGAGCACGGAGTCCATGGTACGGCCGCGCTCCTGCACGTCGCGCACCAGGCGGCGCAGCAAACAGATGTCGAGGGGGGTGTCCATGAAGATGGAGGCATCCATCAACTCGCGCAACCGGCTGTCGGTCAGCAGCAGTATCCCTTCCAGAATGATGACGCGGCGCGGCGCGAAGACGGTGACGTCACTCATCCGCGTGTGCTCGGTATAGGAGTACTGGGGGATATTGACCGCCTCCCCCTGCATCAGCTGGGTCAGATGCTCAACCAGCAGATCGTGATCCAGGGCGTTGGGGTGGTCATAGTTGGTCTTGACCCGCTCTTCCATGGTCAGGTGGGTCTGATCACGGTAGTAGCAATCCTCGGTGATCACACCAATCTGACCCGCCCCCAGCTCGGCCACCAGCTCTTCATAGATGGTTTGGGCGATAAGACTCTTGCCGGAAGCGGATGCACCAGCAATACCGATGATCACACACGAATGTTGAGTATCAGACATTGAAAATACCTAAAGAGAAGAGCACTGGGGATTGTTTAAACCGATCCATTATATGAAAAAGGGTGGGCCATGCCCACCCCAAATCCGCCTGTGACGACCGACAGCCGATTATTCGTCCAGCGCCACCGTGTAGAGCGGGGTCGCAATCGGTTTACCGCTGAAATAGAGCTCGGCCCCCACCCGGCGGGCCAGCTTCAGATAGGCCTGTGCCAGCTCTCCGTCCGGCGCCCCGAACACGGTCGGACAACCGTCGTCCATGTGCTGGCGAATGTCGATGTGCAGCGGCAGCTGGCCAAGCAGCGCCACTTGATACTGCTCTGCCATCTTCTTGCCGCCACCGGTGCCGAACAGCGCCTCGTGATGCCCGCAGGCACTGCAGACGTGGTAGCTCATGTTCTCGACGATGCCGAGCACGGGCACCTGGACCTTGTTGAACATGGCGATCCCCTTGCGGGCATCCGCCAGCGCCACGTCCTGGGGCGTGGTGACGATCACGGCGGCCGTGGTCGGCACCTGCTGGGCCAGGGTCAGCTGGATGTCACCGGTGCCGGGGGGCATGTCCACCACCAGGTAATCCACCTCGCCCCAGCGGGTCTCGTGCAGGATCTGCCCGAGCGCCTTGCTCGCCATGGGGCCGCGCCAGATGGTGGCATCCTGCTCGGCCACCAGATAACCGATGCTGTTGCTCTTGAGGCCGCACGCCATCACCGGCTCCATCAGCTTGCCATCGAAACTGACGGGACGCTCCTTGAGGGTCCCGGTCATGGTCGGAATGGAGGGGCCATAGATGTCCGCATCCAGGATGGCGACCCGCGCCCCCTCCTTTTGCAGCGCCAGCGCCAGGTTGACGGCGGTGGTGGACTTGCCCACCCCCCCCTTGCCGGAGGCGACCACCAGGATGTTGCGAATGCCTTGCACCGCAGCGAGCTGCTGGGCGCGCGGCATGCTGGCCACGTCGATCTCCCCCGTCCAGTCGATGCGGGTCGCGCCCGTGGCGCTGCGCAGCCGCGCATCGAAGGCGGCTTTTATCTCGTCAAACAGGGATTGGCCGGCAAAGGGCAGCACCAGCTTGATGGTCAGGGTCTGCCCCTGATGCGCTATGGTGCGCACAAAACCGGCTGCCACCAGATCCTTGCCCCACCCGGCCGGCTTAAATTCGGCCAGGATCAGTTTTACTGAATCAATCACCATTAACTCCCCATTATGTTGTCGTTATGCTGAGGTGAACGGTTACCGCACACAAATCAGTGGCTTGCCGACGTTCCAGCGATGCCGCCGGCCTGTGCCCTGCGGGCCACAACCCTAGGCAGGCCGCCCCCAATTCGGGTAACATGCACGGCACTGTATCATCCCAACAGGCACATAAAGAACGTATTATGGCAACTGATCCTCGTAGAATGCTGGTAACCTGCGCCCTCCCCTATGCCAACGGCTCCATCCATCTTGGCCACATGCTGGAACACATCCAGGCCGATATCTGGGTTCGTTATCAGCGAATGCGTGGCCATCAGGTGCATTTCGTCTGCGCCGACGACGCCCACGGTACCCCCATCATGCTCAAGGCGCAGCAGATGGGGATCACCCCGGAGGCGATGATCGCGGCGGTCTCCGAGGAGCATCAGAGCGACTTCGCCGGCTTCAACATCAGCTTCGACAACTACCACTCCACCCACAGCGACGAGAACCGCGAGCTGGCGGGCGTGATCTATGGCCGTCTCAAAGAGTCCGGCAAGATCAAGATCCGCACCATCTCCCAGCTGTTCGATCCGGAAAAGTCCATGTTCCTGCCGGATCGCTTCGTCAAGGGCACCTGTCCCAAGTGCAAGTCCCCCGACCAGTACGGTGACAACTGCGACAGCTGTGGTGCCACCTACAGCCCGACCGAGCTCATCGACCCGAAATCCGCCGTCTCCGGCGCGACCCCGGTGATGAAGGACTCCGAGCACTACTTCTTCGACCTGCCCCAGTTCGAAGCCTGGCTCGCCGACTGGGTGCGCGGCTCCGGCGCCATCCAGGAAGAGATGGCCAACAAGATGCAGGAGTGGTTCGAGAGCGGCCTGCAGCAGTGGGACATCACCCGCGACGCCCCCTACTTCGGCTTCGAAATTCCCGGGGCGCCGGGCAAGTACTTCTATGTCTGGCTGGATGCCCCCATCGGCTACATGGCCTCGTTCAAGAACCTGTGCAACAAGCGCGGCGACATCGACTTCGACAGCTACTGGAAGGCGGACTCCGACGCCGAGCTCTACCACTTCATCGGCAAGGACATCGCCTACTTCCACTGCCTGTTCTGGCCGGCCATGCTGGAAGGCGCGAACTTCCGCAAGCCGACCAAGGTCAACGTGCACGGCTACGTGACCGTCAACGGCGCCAAGATGTCCAAGTCCAAGGGCACCTTCATCAAGGCATCCACCTATCTCAAGCACCTGGATCCGGAGTGCCTGCGCTACTACTACGCCGCCAAGCTCAACAGCCGCATCGACGATCTGGATCTCAACCTGGAAGACTTCGTGCAACGGGTCAACGCCGACGTGGTCAACAAGCTGGTCAATCTGGCTTCCCGCAACGCCGGCTTTATCGCCAAGCGCTTTGACGGCAAGCTGGCGGCTACCTGCGCCGAACCCGAGCTCTATGGCGAGTTCGCCAACGCCAGCGCCGCCATCGCGGAAGCCTACGAGAGCCGCGAGTTCAGCCGCGCCATCCGCGAGATCATGGCGCTGGCCGACAAGGCGAACCGCTACGTGGACGACAAGGCCCCCTGGGTCATCGCCAAGCAGGAAGGCGCAGACGCCGAACTGCAAGCGGTCTGCTCCGTCGGCATCAACCTGTTCAGGGTGCTGATGGCCTACCTCAAGCCGGTCATGCCCGAGCTCGCCGAGCGCGCCGAGGCCTTCCTCGGCGAGACCCTGACCTGGGACGGCATCGCCGCCCCCCTGGTCGACCACACCGTCGCCCCCTTCAAGGCGCTCTTCTCCCGCATCGAGCCGGCCAAGATTGATGCCATGATCGAGGCCTCCAAGGAAGATCTCGCCAAGGAGCAGGTGCCGAAGGTGACCGGTCCCCTGGCGGACGACCCCATCAGCGACACCATCGCCTACGAGGACTTCGCCAAGATTGACCTGCGGGTGGCGCTGATCAAGAAGGCCGAAGCAGTGCCGGAAGCGGAGAAGCTCCTGAAGTTGCAGCTCGACATCGGGGGCGAGACCCGCCAGGTGTTCGCCGGCATCAAGTCCGCCTACAATCCCGAAGACCTGGAAGGCAAGCTGACCGTGATGGTCGCCAACCTGGCACCGCGCAAGATGCGTTTCGGCATGTCCGAGGGCATGGTGCTGGCGGCCGGCCCGGGCGGCAAGGATCTCTGGATCCTGGAGCCCCAGGACGGTGCCCAGCCGGGCATGCGCGTCAAGTAAGGGCAAGCCCCGCAGATGAAGAGAGAGGCCGATGGCCTCTCTTTTTTTTTTTTGCATTCCTTTTTATCAGCCGCGCCGGCCTGGCGAACTACCCCTGGCGCAGCAACGCCATCCTGAGCCCCACCAGCTCCGCCTGCTGGCAATCGAGCTGGCGCAGCTGGCAGCGCATCGCCTCTTCCAGGGTTCGCCTCCGCTTGCCACGCCCCTTCTGATCCCCCAGGCGCCTGAGCCATTGCCGCGTATCCTGCAACTGGCCCAGCCTGTCCTGCCACTCCACCAACATGGGCAGCCAGGCCGGATCTCCCTCCCCTTGCCCGATCAGCAGCTCCACCCCGTAACGGATCCGCTTGAGCACCAGCCGCAGCCTGTGCCAGTGGCGCAGCCGCGCCTTGCGACCGTCAGAAGAGGACAATCCGGGCGCCGCCAGGGCATCGGCCAGGCTGAGCGCCAGATGCAGCTGAAAGAGCGGCAAGGGATCCACCCCGGCGGGCACCTCCTCCAGCCTCGCCAACCAGCGCGCCAGGCGTCCCGCCAGCCCGGGCACCCTGGTGGGCACCAGTTCCTGGTGGGAGGGGCCGCCAAAATGTGCCGAATAGACCTGGGCATCGCGCAGGGCGGAGAGCCGTCCCACCGCGCGGCTCAACCGCGACTCCAGCTCAGGGGCGTGGATGAGGGGCCGCCACAGGGCGAGCAGGGCCAGCAGACGGCGGGCCGCAATCCGGTAGGCGTGCACCTCGTCCGCCCCGACCCGCTGGCGCAGGGCCTGCGTGGCCGACCCGTACTGTTCGATGAGCCGGCGGGCCTGCTCGACCCCCAGTGTCGTCATCATCCGCCCCGCTCAGTTGGTATGAAAGCCTGACCCGGTAGGAGGCAGCGCGTTGGCGCACTCCATCCTGGTCACGGTGGCGGTACGGGGTCCGTGCTCCAGCCAGCCCAGCATCATCTGCACCTTCTGTTCAGGTCCGGCGATCAGGATCTCCACCGACCCATCCTCCAGGTTGTAGGCATGACCCCGCAACCCCAGCTGCAGCGCCCGCTCCCGGGTGAAGTAGCGAAACCCCACCCCCTGAACCTGGCCCCACACCCGAACAACAAACGATTGCTCTCCCATTTATCACACCTTTCCCTTAAGTAATTTTTCCCCGGGGCGATAATGAACGCGACACTCTCCTCCCCTTGCAGGACGCAATATCATTATGAAAGAAGTTAAATTCCGGTGGGTTGACCGTTATCTCATTCACCTCACGATCAGCGAGAAATTTCTCATCACCTTCTGGTGTCCCCTGTTGTTCATCGCCTTCCTCACCTGGTACCTGCTGGCCGACAGCCATGATCAACAGATGCAGCTCAGGCTGGATCAGCTCAAGCAACGGGTCGAGACCACGGCCCAGCTGGTGAGCCAGCAACCGACCCTAACCCTGCCTGCGGATCTCGTCCTGACGCCGACCGCCACGGCCGGCCTGAACCAGCAGGGAGAGCTCTATCACTACGGCGTCAGCGCGGGTCAGGCCGGCTTCGTGACCGGCACCCTGGACACCGCCCGCTACTCCATGTGGGATGGTCAGGGCAGCACCCTCACCATCATCGCCGTGCTGGCCGCCCTGCTTGCTCTCATCACCCACTATCTGATGACCTTCGTCTCCGGGGCGCTCTACTCCACCAACAAGGCGCTGCAGACGGTGGCGGGCGGTGATCTCACCTTCCGCCTCAACTTCTTCCCGGTACGGGACGAGTTCTCCATCCTGGCGGGCAGCATCGACAAGTTCACCGATCGCCAGCACAAGATAGTACAACTGGTGGAAGAGTCCGCCGAGGCGCTCACCCTGGCGGCGGACGAGTTTCGCGAGCACGCCAGCGATGGCGAGACCCAGGCCCGCGCCCAGCGCCAGCACATGGACTCCCTGGCCGCCGCCATGGAGCAGATGTCCGCCGCCATTCGCGAGGTGGCCCGTAATGCCAATGACACCCTGCAACAGACCCGCCAGTCCAGCGAGGAGGCCGCCAACGGGGCAGCGCGGGTCTCACGCACCATCAACGCCATCGCCACCCTGGCCGACGAGATAGGCAACGCCTCCGGCGCCGTGGAGCGGCTGACCCACAACGCCAACCGCATCAACGAAGTGGTCAACGTCATCAATGCCATCTCCCAGCAGACCAACCTGCTGGCCCTCAACGCCGCCATCGAGGCCGCCCGTGCCGGCGAGCAGGGCCGCGGCTTTGCGGTAGTGGCGGACGAGGTGCGCACCCTCGCCAGCCGCACCCAGCAGGCGACCGTGGAGATCCAGCAGATGATCGAGGAGCTGCAGGCCGGCACCGGCGCCCTCAACGACATCATGGAGAAGACGGTGGGCCGCGCCGCCAGCAGCCAGCAGCTCATCACCGAGGTAGGGCTCGACATCGACAAACTCAGCAGCCACAGCGACGCCGTGCTGGAGATGAGCACCCAGATCGCCACCTCGAGCGAAGAGCAGAGCTCGGTGGCCGAGGAGATCACCCGCAACCTGGACAGGGTACGCCAGGAGGCGTGCCAGGTGGAGGAGTCCGCCAGTGCCGCCGTGGCCGGCACCTCGGGCCTCAAGGCCACCGCCACTGAGCTGAATCAGGCCATGACGGGCCTGCGGATCTGAGGTTTTGCACCACAGATGAGAAGGTCATCCAGCGGATGGCCTTTTTCATTGACGCAATACGGTAATGACGGACTGTTTAGCAGTATCGCTGGCCCGTTGATCACTGGCATTGCCTGGTTTTGGTCCCCATCTTGCCGAGTCGTGGGGAGAACGGCGTAGAGAACCGGTGTTGGAAAACGAAGCGGGATATCGGCTGTATGGAGATGGTATTCACCTGACAGTTGCCCACAAAAGGGAGTGGTCATACGGCTTCAAACCGGATAACAAAACGGTACCCCTACCGTGT